>NZ_JAQOSR010000053.1:0-48430 GCF_046718885.1 Bradyrhizobium sp. UFLA01-814
CCATAGGCCTCACGGTAGTTCACCGTGATCCAGTAGCCGTAGAGCTTGGCGACGCCATAGGGCGAGCGCGGATAGAACGGCGTGGTTTCCTTCTGCGGCACCTCCTGCACGAGCCCGTAAAGCTCCGAGGTCGAAGCCTGGTAGAACCGCGTTTCCTTTTCCATGCCGAGGATGCGAATCGCCTCCAAGAGCCGCAGCACGCCGATCGCATCGGCGTTGGCGGTGTATTCCGGGCTCTCGAAACTGACCTGGACGTGGCTCTGGGCGGCGAGGTTGTAGATCTCGGTCGGCCGGATCTGCTGCACCAGGCGGATCAGATTGGTCGAATCCGTCATGTCGCCATAGTGCATCAGGAACGGCACGTTGCCGGCATGCGGATCCTGGTAGAGATGGTCGACGCGGGCGGTGTTGAACGAGGATGACCGGCGCTTGATCCCGTGCACGGTGTAGCCGAGACCGAGCAGATATTCGGCGAGATACGCGCCGTCCTGCCCGGTAACGCCGGTGATCAGCGCAACGCGCCGCTTTGAGTCCTGAGCCATCATTGCCTTTCCAGTTGCGCGAACAGGCATCCTGGCATCGTCTTTTGGAATTAATTTTCAAGAAGTCAGATAGGGCCTGCTATCACCTTGAGGAGAGCGATATTTCACCTAACCATACACATCATATCGGCAAGCACATCATATACATTGATTTATAGCATTGCAGACCCCGAACATTTGTTCAGGCGTTAGGAGCTAGGACATCGCGGTTAGCGCGCCACAGACAAGCATGCAACAAACGTATCTCAGTGCACATGCGTTCGAGGCCGTATCAAAGCGACGTGATCACGGCGAAGAAAGTCCCTAATACGAAGTCGGCGTGTGGCGTTGTGTTCCGCCGCGGTCACTGTCACCGGCATGCCGTTCGGCGGGATACGCTGCGGGTTGCACCTCGATGCATACGGACGTGCTGCTCTTCGATATATGCGATAGCCATGGACCGAAATCATTCCCGTCACAGGCTGTCATAGCCATAGAATGTGGTCAGGGAGCTATCTGACCCGCCGTATCCGTCGTAGCGGCATTGTCGCGCGCACAAATCCGCAGCAAATGTTCTTCGGAATCGGGCGCGCGGCGGATTGTTTCAGCATTTGCGACCTGCGTCTGCATTCCGCGAGGAGTGCCTTCCTGGGATCGGGGTGGGAAGTAGTGGCGCTTCACTCCGGCAGTACGAATGAAGTCTGCGAGACCATCAAAAAACAGCTTGAATCTCACGCAGCGTTAGGTTGTAGGCTTGAACCATGCCTAAAGCGACGCGCCGGCGTCAACAGTTCGTGGCAGATCAACGGTCGAACGTCACGCCTCACTTGCGATTCGTACCTCGAGCGCGGCAAGCGACGGCGTCGTAGCCAAGTAATTGGGCGAGTTTCTCTCGAGCGGTCGTAGCCTGCACCAGATGGTCGGAAGCGGATTAGGATTTCAAGCGCGAGAAGATCTCACTAGCGAAAGAAAGCTAACGTGTTTCGTTATGTCGGGCTTCTGCTCGATATGCCGAATTGGTCAGAATCATGGAAGACGTCTTGGCTGGCGGGGCACGAAGGTACCAATTCCCCGATCAATGAGGCAGACCGCGATGAATGCACCGTCTGTTGAGGATCAACATCTTGAAACTGTGCTGCGCTAGCTCGATGCCCATCAAGAGAAAACCGACCGTGCTCATTCATCGCGATTCGTTCTCATGCACCTTGTTGCTGGCTCTTATGGCGTCATTGTCTGCGTTCGGCGTTGACATGAT
This sequence comes from Bradyrhizobium sp. UFLA01-814, assembly GCF_046718885.1. Classification (NCBI taxonomy): domain Bacteria; kingdom Pseudomonadati; phylum Pseudomonadota; class Alphaproteobacteria; order Hyphomicrobiales; family Nitrobacteraceae; genus Bradyrhizobium; species Bradyrhizobium sp. UFLA01-814. Next base: position 1,777 of record NZ_JAQOSR010000053.1, read on the forward strand.
TGCCCTAAGTCTGCCGGCGACAGGAATCAACCTCGGAGCGACGGCAGGCGACGTCGTTGTGGCGATGAGCGCCTATGTCATGAGTTTTGGAATGACGCTTCTCGTTTGCGGACCGATATCGGATTGCTTCGGCCGTAAGCCAATCGTTCTAGGCGGTTGCGTACTCGTGGTAGTTGCAGGCGTAGGGTGCGCTCTCTCCAACTCCTTGTCACTGTTCCTGTTCTTTCGCACGCTCCAGGGTATCGGTGCTTCTATCATCGGGATTGCTGCGGTCGCAATTGTGAGGGACCTCTTCAACAGCGAGACCGGAAGGGTACAGATGACCAACGTCGTTCTGGCAATCTCCGTTGTTCCGATGGTTGCACCAATGGTTGACATTGTCATTCCAGCGCACGGTTTACGGACCCTCTACGTCGTACCTATCGCAGGAGGATTGATTCTGCTTACGGCGATGTCGTGCTTCAGAGAAAGTGCCAAAGTCCATCAAAGCGTTGGATTCGATCCTACAACGATCGTCCGAAACTATCGTCGCGTGCTGCGTCACCCGGTCTGCGTCGGAAACATCCTTTGCAATGCGGCGGCGGCCGGAGCCGTATTCGCCTCCGTCACTGGATCATCGCTGTTCTTCTCCAACGTTCTCGGTCCCAACGCTTATGGTACGATCGTTGGAGCAAGCTCGCTGTCGATCGTGACAGGTGCCTGGCTCAACAGGAGTTTCTGTGGCCGCGGTGCATCGTCCGCGCAGCTGCTTGCGGTCGGCCTCACACTCTCGACCATCATGGGTGTATCTTTGCTTCTCATGGCATTGGTGGGGGACAAATCGGCTGTTGTGGTGTTGTTGATTTTGGCGGGCGTCGGGTCGTCGTTCGGCTTGATTTCGCCGTACGTTATCAGCGAGGCAATGCGGCCTATGCCAGAAATCGCGGGAACTACGAGCGCGGCACGAGCATTCGCACAGATGGCAGGCGCCGCGTTGTCCAGCGCCTTAGTCGTCGGGCTCTCTGACGGGCATTCGCTGCTTTCGATGGCAGTGGTAATGCTTGCTTTTTCGTTATTGGCGGTAGCCGCCTACGTCGGTGTCGTTCTTCCCGCCAATGCGTCGCCGTGGTCGGCCCAAATGCAAGCTCGAGCCAAGAGGAGAAACCGTGATCTCCCATAAGTTCAAACTGGTCTTGTTGGACCGCTACGGGTGTACGTTTGTGGCACGTTGAGGTCTGATCGGCCGCCGCGCAGACCCGGCGCTCCTCCTGATCAATGGTTCGGCATCTTCTCGCCACAGCTCATCCATTTCGCGCAGAGGCGGTGGACCGTGGCGGTCAATCTTCGGAAATGGCTTCAGTGACGCCCCGAGGTGTATACCGTCGCAGGGTTTGCCGACGATATCGCTTGGCAATGCGCTGAACTTGAGCTGTTCAAGGCGGTCGTGATCGGCCACAGCATGGGAGGTCGGATCGCGTTCTAATTGTGCGGCCACTATCCGCAAGCTGGCCGCGGGTTTGTTATGATTGATACAATTGTCAGGCCATCGCTGATCTTACGCAAATCTCGCCAGGTTAAGCCGCCCCTGGACGGTGAAGGGGATTCGTCTATCTAAGCGATCTTGAAGGCGAATGCGTGAAACCGGGCTGTGATTTCGACGGACCCGATCAGCGAAAGACGGTCTATGAGACCCATGTGCTTCCGCATTGCGAGAAACGCCGTCGCATGCGGTCTATCGATGATACGGAACGCCATTTTGAACTATGACCCGATGCTGGCGGAGAAAGCCTGCGGGGTTCCCCCTGGCCTATATTGATCGCTGATGTTCCGCTAGTGAACATGGCGTGCGGCCTCGATCAGGGAGATCTGTCCAGAGCTGGTTACAGCGATGACGATGCTCGACGGACGTTTCACCACGATCGAAGTTGCGGATTAGGTGCATGCCATGCTCGATCGCTTCTTTGCTGTCGATCCCCGCAGACACAGAGGTCGATTTAGAAGCCTCAGATCCGATCTGGAAAAGCTACGCGGTGAGGAAGCCGTGACCGTATGCCTTTAATCTCACGTCACTAGGTGAGATCGGATTTGGCAGCGTTTTGCGTGTGTCTGCGAGAAGTACACGGCCGGCGCCTTTTGCGCTAGCAACGAGAAAGGGTCCTTAGGACGTGGCCCGTTTGCGCGGTAGCGTTGGCGTCGGTGGAAGCGGTTACAAACGCTCGTATAGTTCTTCAAACGTTTCGATATCGGGGCATTACCTCCGTACAATTGAGCCATCGTTCTCTCTTGACCTAGTCTTGCTCCTATCGAATTAACGCAGCTTGCATCAATCTTGGCATCGCCCTCCTTAAGGGCTGGATCCTGCCAAAAGCGATTCACGATACGCGTGACGAGACGCATAGCAGGTTGAGCCACGTCATTCAGCCGCAGAACATATCCGGAGAGAAGATGAGAAGCGGATTGTTCTTGTGAGATTTGACGAGAGGACAATGAATGCGCTTGATGGGGCGCGGGGCAAGATGAGGGGCCTGCGATTATGAAGTTCTACCGCAGGGTAAGCGGTTCGTCGCCCTCGATCGAACCCCGTCTATCTCAAGGGCCAGCCGGCTTGCAAGACGTATCCACGCAGCCTGTTCAATGCGACCCTGATCACCATCTTCCGTATCGCGCGAAGGGGCTGCTTACGCGCGAACTGGCTGTCACGCGCGTTCGTCAAGACTTGCCTGAACGTTCGGCTCATCTGGGACCCGCTTTCGTCTGCTGTCGTATTTCCGGTTAGCCAGCGGTGGGTCGCCAAGCAGCGGTGAAGCTGATTGAGCTTAGATGGCTAAAACGTTCGATCTAGCTCGCACTTTGCGTGACGCTGATGGATGGACGGAGAACATCCAGCCCTGGTCCATCCGCGCCAGGCCTCTACAGCGAATCCGCCATCAATTTATTGTTCTGTGGTTCTGAAATCATCGTCGTGGTTTGACGTGGGGGCGCATTGATCGGCATGTGTGGAGTTATTGGCATCCTAGGTCGTGGTCCGGTCGTCGGACATTTGGTCGAGTCACTCCAGCGACTAGAATATCGCGGATATGACTCGGCAGGCATCGCCACACTCGAGAACGGCTACCTCGAGCGCAGGCGTGTCGAGGGCAAGCTGAAACGCCTTTCGGAGAAGTTGCATCACGATACACTGTCGGGTCACGCTGGCATTGGCCACACGCGTTGGGCCACCCATGGCAAGCCCACCGAGCGCAACGCACATCCACATATGGCGGACCACGTTGCAGTCGTTCATAACGGAATCATCGAGAATTTCCGTGTGCTACGTGCCGAACTGGAACAGAATGGCGCGGACTTCGCCTCCGAGACCGATACCGAGGTGGTGGCACATCTCGTCGAATCCTACTTGAAGAATGGCTACTCGCCGCAGGACGCGGTGAAGGCTTCGTTGCCGCGGCTGCGCGGTTCCTTCGCACTGGCGTTTCTGTTCAACGGCCACGAGGACCTCATGATCGGCGCGCGCAAGGGATCGCCGCTTGCGATTGGGTATGGTGATGGCGAAGTGTATCTAGGGTCGGATGCTATTGCGCTTGCGCCATTCACCGACAGCATCATCTACCTTGAAGACGGCGATTGGGCCGTGCTTACCCGTGCGAACGGCGTCATTTATGACTCGAGCGGCAGCATCGTCCACCGCGAAGCGTCAAGCCATGGCACGTCGTCGCTCTTGGTCAATAAGGCAAATTATCGTCACTTCATGGCCAAGGAAATACACGAACAGCCGGAAGTGGTTGGGCAGACCCTGGCGCACTATGTCGATATGGCTCGCAGGCGCATAGAACTGCCATCCGAAGGGCCGTTCGACTTTAAGGCCATACAGCGCATTTGGATCACGGCTTGCGGTACGGCGAGCTATGCCGGCCAAATTGCCAAATACTGGTTCGAGCGACTGGCGCGCGTGCCGGTCGAGATCGATGTGGCCTCGGAGTTCCGCTATCGCGAAGCGCCGTTACGCAAGGGGGATCTTGCGATCTTCATCTCGCAGTCCGGGGAGACCGCCGACACGCTAGCCGCGTTGCGCTACGCCAAGGCACAGGGGCTGCACACGATCTCTGTGGTCAACGTCCCGACGTCAACGATCGCGCGCGAGAGCGAAGTTGTGCTGCCGACCTTGGCGGGGCCGGAGATCGGCGTTGCTTCGACCAAAGCCTTTACCTGCCAGCTGATGGTGATCGCGGCGATTGCGATCGCCGCAGGTAGAGAACGAGGCGAACTGTCCGAAATCGATGAAATCAAGCTAGTCAACGAACTGATCGAAGTTCCGCCGCTGATTGCGGCAACGCTGGCTATCGAGCCGCAGATCGAGAAGCTCGCGCATGAGATCGCCAAATCGCGTGATGTGGTCTATCTCGGCCGCGGCACGTCATCTCCCCTGGCGATGGAGGGCGCGCTCAAACTGAAGGAAATCTCTTACATTCATGCAGAGGGCTATGCCGCCGGAGAGCTCAAGCACGGTCCGATCGCGCTGATTGACGAGGCCGTGCCGGTGGTGGCGATCGCGCCGTACGATCGGCTCTTCGAAAAAACGGTCTCGAACATGCAAGAAGTTGCGGCTCGCGGTGGTAACATCATCCTGATTACCGATGCAAAGGGGGCTTCGGAAGCCGCAATAGGATCTATCGCAACCATTGTTCTGCCCGACATGGCTGCAACCTTTACGCCGATGGTCTATGCTATTCCGCTGCAGCTTTTGGCCTACCACACGGCCATCCTGATGGGCTTGGACGTCGATCAGCCACGCAATCTCGCGAAATCGGTAACGGTCGAATAAGCCGATAGTCGCCGGAAGTGCTCCTCGCGGTTTGTGCATGTCGTTCGGCGTGCATGCCGGCAAAGCGGCGCTCGATCAGATGCAGGATAGAGCGGACGGTTTGTTGGCTCAGTCGCCGCCGCCGCCGCGGCGCTTCTGCAGTGCGGTATCAAGGCACTTGATCAACATATGTGCGGTGAAGGGCTTCGCCAAAAACCCAACGGCTCCGGCACCCAGCGCAGCGGCACGAACCCGGTCATTGGGAAATGCCGTGATGAGGATGAAAGGCGCGTCGTAATTCTGAGCTCGCATCTCCGCGACCAGATCCAAGCCGTTCATCACCGACATCTGCACATCCGTAATTACACAGGACGTTTCGTCCAGCTGAGGCGACTCCAGGAACTCCTTGGCCGACGCAAATGTATGGACGATGTAGCCGCGCGACTTGAGCTGGTTCTCTATCGCAGCCCGGACTGAGGCGTCATCATCGACAACGGAAATCAAAGGCGTGGACAAGACCAGCCCTCCTGACCCTGGAAAGCGCTTGCCGACGGCATCAGCACCTTGGAAGATAAAGTGGGCATGAGGAGCGAGCTTGTAAAATCATACTTAGGTTTGTTCGCCGCGGTTGGCGTGAAGTCCGAGCTTCTCAGCCATTCTGATCAAATCGGCGAGCGAGCGCGCACGCATTTTTCTCATCACGTGCCCCCGATAGATCTTGACGGTAATCTCGGCGAGCCCGAGCTCAGCAGCTATTTGCTTGTTCATCAGGCCAGTAGCGACCAGCTTCAATACCGCTTGCTCGCGTGGGCTTAAGGTCTCGAACAAAGATCGCAGATTCGCAACTGTCTGCTCGGCCTCACGTCTCTTGCGATCCCGTTCGGTCGCCGCCGCCACCGCATCAAGAAGTTCCTGCTCGCGAAACGGCTTGGTGAGAAAATCGACCGCTCCTCCCTTCATGGCCCTGACGCTCATTGGAATGTCGCCGTGGCCGGTGATGAAAATAATCGGAATGCGAATATTCGACTTTGCCAGCTCAGCCTGGAACTCGAGCCCGCTCTGTCCCGGTAGTCGGATGTCCAGAACCAGACAGCTGACAACGTCCGGAACGTTGCTCTGCAGCATTTCGTGGGCTGATCCGAAAGTCACCACGTCCAGTCCAACTTGTTGAAAAAGGTTTGTGAGCGACCGACGCATCGAGGCGTCATCTTCGACAACGAACACGGTCGCACTTGTCGGCTCCGTTGCCGTTCTGCTTTCTCGCGGCGTATCAAAGCGCCCAATCACGATACAATCTCCTTATGCAAGGGCAGAACAAACTGGAAGGTCGCGCCCGGCCCTTGTTTGCGGACGATTGACAGGCGCCCTCCATGGGCCTCCACAATGGAACGGCAGATCGACAGGCCCATTCCAAGGCCGCTCGCTTTGGTGGTGAAGAACGGATCCAAGATGCGGTTCGCATCATCCTCGGCGATCCCGATGCCGCAATCAGTCACCGAGAGTTGCACCCGGCCCATATCATCTAGGGATGACTGAATCACGAGTTCGCGCGTGCGGTCGTCAATCGTTTGCATGGCTTCGATCCCGTTCATCACGAGATTGATGATCACCTGCTGCAGTTGAACACGGTCGGCCAGAATCGCGGGAAGCGTCGGCGCCAACTTAGTCCGCAGGGTGACTTGGTGATTGGCCAACTCGCGTATCACCAGCGCGATGGCGTCCTTGACGACATCGTTGATATCGATTGTGACCATTTCGATCTCGCCTTTCTTCGCAAGTGCCCGGATGCGGCGGATCACTTCGCTTGCCCGGATCGCGTCTTCGATGATCCACTCCACCGAGCTGCGCGCAGCAGGAAGATCAGGTGTCTTTCGACCCAGCCAACCAAGGCACGCATCGGCGTTGCTGATGATGGCGGCGAGCGGTTGGTTTACTTCGTGGGCGATGGAGGCTGTCAGCTCGCCAAGCGTCGTTACGCGCGTCACATGCGCTAACTCAGCTTGGGCCTTCCTCAGCTCTTGTTCGGCCTGATCTGCCCGAATCATCGCGGTGATGTCGGTGCTGACACCCCTGTAGCCAAGAAAGTTGCCGCTTCCGTCAAAAAAGGGCTTGCCGCTGGTCCGGACGTAGGTCGGACGGCCGTGCCGGTTGACGGTTCGGTAGATCAGATCTCGAAATGGGAGACGTGCGTCTAGCGTCGCCTGATGTTGTCGCCACTTGTCGGGTTCTTCTTCGACGTCGCGCGCAATTTCCCGGCGGGGCAGACCGATGACCCCTTTCGCCACGACGCCCGCGGCGCTGGCGTGCTCCAAGAATTGGGTAAGCAGGTGGTCTGGTCCGGTTTCCCATAACCAGTCGGACGCCGTTTCGGCGTAGTCGCGAAAGCGCTGCTCGCTTTCGCGCAGCGCAGCAAGGGTGTTTTCTAGACGTTCCCTGGCTGCGTGATGCTCGGTGACATCCATATGCGTTCCGATGAGCTCGACGGTGGAACCATCGCTTCCTACCACGGCGTGCGCAATGGCGTGTATGTACCTTATCGCGCCACCTGGAAGGCGGATTCGGAAGTCATATTCGAAGTTCCCTGTCCTCTGCTCGATGGCCTGACGCTGCACTTCCTGCTGCAGGGCCAAGTCGTCTGGATGGATGCGCGACCTGATGGCATCAAGCGATATAGGCTCTTCCGGGTCGAAGCCAAACAGGCGGCTGACTTCGGCGGAGCGATACGCAAAGCAGCGACGGTTGCAGTCCCAGGACCAGGTGCCCGTGTGACTGAGCCGCTGCGCGTCGGCCAGATAGGCTTCGCTCCGGCGCAGCTGTTGTTCCACCTGCTTTGCTGCCGTGATATCAGTCGCCGCCCCGACAAACTCGATATCGCCAGACGCGGTTCTCGTGGCCTGTGCCAGCGCGTGAATGTACTTTACCGACCCATCGGGCATCAGCAGTCGGTACTCGTGCTCGAAATCCTGGCCTTGAAACGCTCGATTCATAACGTCTTGGACGGAAGCCTTATCTTCGGGGTGGGTGCGGTCAAGGACGAGCTGCGGTGTCGGTTTGATCTCAGGATCGTATTCAAAAATACGATAATTCTCCCTGGACCAAAAAACCTCGCCGGTGGCGATGTTCCAGCCGAAGCTGCCGGTGTGGCTCAATTCCTGCGCCTGGGCCAGATGGGCTTCGCTCCGCTTCAGAGCAAGTACAGTCCGTCTTCGCTCAGTGATATCTTCGCAAGCGATAAGGACGATGGGCTTGTCATCAGCCCACAGCATGGCTTTGGCGTTTTCGCGCACCCACAGCACTGAGCCGTCCTTTCTCACCTTCTCGATATCCCAGGTGTGCGATTGGCCGATATTTGTAAGACACTCTCCTATGCATTTGCGGACAACTTCGCGATCTTCGTCCCGAAAGATCTTCAGCACAGATAGGCCGACTAATTCCTCGGGCGCATAGCCGAGTTGTGTCGCGCCGAAGGTGTTGACGTTAAGGACCGTTCCGGCTTCATCGACCATGAAGTACATGACCGGATTGTGCTCAAAGATCGCGCGCCATCGTTTCTCGCGGTCACGCAAATCGGCCTCGCTGTTCCGTAGCTTGGCTGCGATCTCACGCGCAGTCTCCCTCTCGTGGCGAACGTTTCTGATTAGCTGCGTTCCGACAATTGATGCGGAAAGGAAAGCGACAAGCACAAGAAGGTCTTGGGGGTCGTCAATCTGGAGACTGAATGTTGGTGGCGTAAACAAGTAGGCCAAAGCCGCGACGGAGAGGATAGAGAGCGCAGATGATGCGATGAAGCTACCCATCAGCGAAAACAGCAATATCACCACCAGATAGGCAAACGCTGTCGCCGCGAAGTGGCTGTTAACGTATCCGGAAGTTAGCGTCACCGCCGCCAGCGTAATGCTACCGAAAGCAAGCTGCCCTACTGAATGTCCGAACTTGGTGAGCTGATTATACATGCCTGCAGCCGTCCGCCATTCTCTGGCGGAAGAGGTTAACATATTGGGCAAAAATGCGGCAATTCCTTTCGCCCCGAACAGCACTTTGGGGGCGGTGCCGAAAACGGTCGGCGGTCACTAAACTCAGCATGAGCCGAAGCAAGGCGCATTACAAACGTTCGTATAGTTCTTTTAAACCTTCCAATATCGAAGCTGCCAACCGTGCCCGAGCTACCTCAAGCATTTTTGGCCCGCATCTCCACCCCACTGCGATCGATTGCTGAAGCGGATCGTCGTGGACTGGTCTGCTGTAAACGCGTGTTGTACAGGCGCCTAGGGCGTCTCGCAGATTGACGCTTTTTGCCACAGCCGAGAGGAGTTGATCAGTTGGTCGCCGACTGGGCTTTGAGTGCTTCCGAGCGCGGCGAGGTTCCGACTACAATCCGAGACAACCATCCGAAGTCGCGCACAATGAAGCGAACGGTCATTGCGATGACAACGATTGACACCCCAAGCATGCCGGCGACGGAGAGTCTGGTCGAGATATCCCATAATTCTCCGAACTGAACGAAGTCCATGAGGCGAAAAACGGTGCCCTGGAGCAGATAGAGAAGCAGCGTGCTTTGGCCAAGCTCCACCGCGATAAAACGAGCTATTCGATTTGAGGAACTGAGTTTCCAGAGCTGAGCGATTATTTCAAACGCGATCCAAGAGGCCGCTGCAGAGCCAGCGAACATCAGCAACACTTGCTCAGCCGAGGCAGTGTCGTGAATCAGGGCGAGATTGTTGTAGACGTAAGTCTCTTTGCTCCAAGCAAGAAAGCACGCGCAAGCAATTGCAGCGGGAGCGAACATCAAGAGGATTTTGTTGCGTGGAAGAAGGCGTGTCTGACGTTCGGTCGACTGGGAGAGCAAGAATCCGAGGCAGAAGAATGGGTAAGTGTATCTAAGCAAGGGCGCTATGGAAAAGGTGACGGGCATGACTGCGACAGCAAATGCAGACATGCCTACAATCCACATCGATAGGCGACGGAAGATCGTCAGAAGACCCTTTACGACAAGGAAAGAAGCAAATGTTGCCCATATAAACCAGTAAGAACCGACTAAATCGTTCAAAAAATCTCCGCCAACTATACTGCCCGAGGGCAAAAACACCGCAACTTTAACCGCCTCCAAAATGGCCCACCAAAACAGCGTTGGCAGCAACAATTGGGTTGCGCGCTCTTTGATGCTACGAGCGAATGATTTTCCAAGGAGGGCTCTCGAAGACAGATATCCGCTTATCGCCATAAAGAGAGGCATATGAAACATGTAGATCGACTTGAAATACGGCGAATCCCAGTAGCCATTGTCTCGGTAGATGACGTATTGAAGCAAATGTCCAATGATCACCAAGATGATGAGCATGCCTTTGGCAAAGTCAAAGCTTAGATCTCGCTTGTCTGCTCCGGCCGCGTGTGAGCCGTGGCCAGTCGATGGAGTTGCGCGATAAAGCATAAAACCTCTAGCTTGGTTGTGCCGCAGCACCGTTCCGGGACATCCGTTCCTTAAAGATAGTTGTGCGGCCTCTAGGCAGACGACTTGCATCAAGGGTTTACTCAGGCCGTGTAGTGGTGTCCACGGCCTTGTAATTCTGGTGTGTCGTCCAAAACGTCAAGTCCGGCCGGCGCTGCGTCACGCTGCATCGTTTCAGATGAGTGCGCTGGCGAGTAGATGCGTCGCTCGCGTCGAACAGGCGAGGTCCGTGTCCTGGTCGTCCAAGCGCGGATTGCGCTTTCTTTCGTCTGCAGATTGTCACCCGATCCGATTGAACTAAGTTGAGCATTCCGCCATGAGACTGAATCGTTTCTTCCTGCCTGAATGTGCGTTCAAGAGTCCGGCTTGCGCCGAGTAGGCCAATCACATTTCTCGGGAGCAAGCCACAGGGCTCGGCATCCACCGTGCATGAAGACAACCGCGGCTCCACGACAGGGCTGAGGCGACCAGGCCGAGCCGTTCCGAAATCAATTTTGGTCGTGCTTCAGGAGCCGCGTGGCGATTTGATCGATGCGTGATCCATAGTCACGGATGTCCCTAAACGCGCTGCGTCGCTCCGTGCCCGGAGGAAGGCGAACCGTTGCCTCGACTAGGGTAAAGAACTGCTCTAACAGGCTGTCTAGCTCGCGAAAGTTCACCTTCCATCCTTCTAAAGCTGCGGGGAACACAGAGAGGTGCGGACGACCTCCGCACCTCATGCTTTCGTGGATTTACAAGAACCCGATGGAAATCCATGGCAATGCAGCCACCACGATCGTGCCGAGGAGCAAGGCCAATATGTATGCAACGATCGGGCCAATGCCTTCGTCGGGATGAATCCGACTGATGGCGCACGCCGCGTAGTATCCGACCCCAAATGGCGGCGCGAAAAGCCCAATTCCCATCGCCAGAACGACAACCATCGCGTAGTGGACCTCATGCACGCCGACTTGACGTGCAATGGGAAAAAGCAGCGGGCCAAAGAGCACGATGGCAGGAATGCCTTCGAGTACGCTCCCTAGGATAACGAACGCAATGATAGTGACGATCAGAAAGACCGGCACACCACCCGGCAAGGAGGTCATGAACTTCGCAAGCGATGCCGAGAAGCCCGACTGGGTTAAAGCCCAGGCCATTCCTGTTGCCGCGCCGATGATGAAGAGGATCGCGCCGGAGAGAGCCGCGGTCTCAACCAACATCGGATAGAGGCGACGCCAGTCAAACTGGCGATAAATGAGAAGCCCAGCCAATATGGAATAGACGATGCCTATCGTCGAGACCTCGGTGGCGGTCGCGACCCCTTCGACAACCGCGGCGCGGATCAAAAAAGGGAGCGCGATAGCGGGAATCGCGATCAGGAAGGCACGGCCAATTTCTCGGCTCGTCGCTCGCTGAACATGGGACAAGTCCTCCCCACGGTATCGCCACCACACGACCGCACACAGCCCGATTGCGAGCACGATTGCTGGTAGTAACCCGCCGGTGAACAGAGCCGCAATCGACACGCCGGTCACCGATCCGATCGTGATCAACACCAAGGACGGCGGGATCGTCTCGGTTTGAGCGCCGGTGGCCGCCAGGAGCGCGACGAGGTCGCCACGCTTTGCGCCGCGCTTGGTCATTTCGGGGAAAAGCACGGGCGCTACTGCCGCCATGTCGGCTGCCTTGGATCCCGAGATACCTGAGACCAAGTACATCGCACCGACCAGCACATACTGGAGGCCACCGCGAACGTGGCCGAGCAGGCTGGCAAGGAACCCGACCATGGCGCGGGCCATGCCGGTCATTTCGATCAACAAGCCGAGGAACACGAACAGCGGGACCGCGAGCAGAATGAGGTGGCTCATGCCTTCGTCCATGCGACCGATCACGACCACGTCGGGCGTGCTCGTGGTAAGTGTTATGTATCCGATGGTCGCCAAGCCGAACGCGAAGGCGATCGGCACCGCCGCGAAAACCATAGCGCCGACGATGAACACGAAGAAGATCAGCAAGTTGAGATTGCCGAGCGGCTTAAAAGCCGGCGCCATAAACGCGAGAATCCCGATCAGCGCCGCGACGGCGGCGACGGCCGCCACGAGATGCTTGACATTGGCCGTGGCCACCAATCTCAGACTCGCGACGATCAGCATTAGCCCAATTCCGACGGGAAGGGCGGCGGCGCGCCAAGTGTTGACGATTCCCAAAGCGGGAGTAGTCACATACACCTCGTCGGCCGCGAACTCGTATGCCGGGTGAACGACCAGCAGCAGGAATGCCAACGATGCGGCCGTCGCGAAGACGTCCAGGAATAGCCTCGCTTCCGGGCGGATCATGCCGATGATCGCTGTCATCCGCATATGTTCGGCTCGTTGGAAAGCAACGACCGATCCCAGCATCGCGAGCCATAGGAACAGGATGCCGGCAAGTTCGTCCGACCAGACGATCGGCGCGTGGAGCACGTAGCGGGAGATGATGCCGACAAAGAGGACGATCACCTCCGCAACGACGAGGAGTGCGGCAGGGATGGCGACGACAGGCTTGAGCGCCCGGTTCACGCTCACGACAACTTTTCGCCATCCGGAGGGCGGTTCGGGCAGGGCGAGGGTCGCCCCTTCTATGTGTCCGTGTTCCATGGCGCTCACCCAAGCTTGCCAGCGGCTTTCTCGAGTTGCGCCCACGCTTCTTCACCGAACTTGGCTTTCCAGTCGGCATAGAAGCTCGTTTTAGCCAGCGCCTCGCGGAAGACTGATCGGTCGACTTCTAGGAATTGCATCCCCTTTGCGGTCAGATCGGTGCGCAGCGACTCACTGAGCTTTGCGATGTCAGCTCGCTCATCTTCGGCCGAGCGGTCGAACTCGCGCGTCACGATTGCCTGCATGTCCTTTGGAAGCTTCTCGAAGGCGCGCTTGTTGCCGAGGATCCAGTAGTTGTCCCAAACATGACCCGTCAGACTGCAGGTTTTCTGTACCTCGTACAGCCGCGCTGTTGCGATGATGGGAAGTGGATTCTCCTGACCGTCGACGACCTTGGTCTGCAACGCGGAATAGACCTCATTGAAGTTAATTGGCGCCGGTCCTGCCCTGAGCGCAAGGAACAGCGAGGTCAGGTTGGGTGCGGCGGGTACCCTCAGCTTGAAACCCTTGAGGTCCTCCGGCGTCTTGATCTCGCGACCCGACGACGTGATGTGGCGGAACCCGTTGTCCCAAGGTTTGGAGACCGTCATGATCGGTGTCTTGGCGATCTGCGCCCGGATGTAAGCACCGAGCTCACCATCCATGGCTTTCCAGACCGCATCGTAGTTCGGAAAGAGGAAGCCCAGATTCACGATCCCGGCGGCCGGCACCAGGGTGGCGAGGATTAGGGAAGACAGGTTGAAGAACTCGACGCTACCGTTGCGGACCTGTGTCAGAAGATCCGTATCCGAGCCGAGCTGATTGGCCGGAAAGAGATTGATTTCCAGGCGGCCGCTTGTCGCTTCCTTGATGCGATCGGCAGCCTCCTTGGCTCGAACATTCACCGGATGCGTCGGATCCTGTCCGGTCGCTAGCTTGTAGGTAAACTCCGCCGCCGCAGCAGGGCGGCTGAGTACGGCGCATAACGGAACGGCCGCGCCGGCCAGGAGCAGCTTGCGACGAGTTATGGCAATCGGTTTGCGTTGGGTCATTGCTTCCTCCTTGTTGATATGAATCGGTGTGCTCGTCGGCGGCGGCACTTGTCTGCAGCTTTGGACTGTTCTCGGGCACCAGCCGTCAGGCATTAGCCATCGTTCTCCGCAGCGATGCCGCGTAGGCGATGTTTCCTCAGGCGAACTTGACGAATCGCGCTGCGCGCTTAGCGCAGCCAGCCCTTGATCTGCCTTGCAACTTCGGCAGTGGAAATGCCGTAGCGATCATGCAGCGTGGGAAGCGCCCCAGCGGCAAGAAACTCGTCGGGCAACGCGATCTGGCGGAAGGCCGGATGAATGCCGGAACGCATCAACAATGCCGCAACCGCCTCTCCGAGGCCCCCGATGATGGTGTGGTTCTCTGCGACGACGACGAGGCGGCCGGGCTTGCCGGCTTCGCGCAAGATTGCTTCGTGATCGAGAGGCTTGATCGTCGATACGTGCAGCACGGCCGCATTCACGCCGTCGCTGGCGAGCTCCTTTGCGGCTTCCAGCGCCCTCATGGTCATGATCCCCGAGGAGATGATCAGGACTTCCCCACCATCGCGAATGAGGGATGCCTTGCCGAGTTTGAATTGATAGTTGTACTCGTCGAGCACAAGCGGCACCTGACCGCGCAGCAGTCGCATGTACACCGGCCCATGATGCGCCGCGATAGCGGGAACAATCTGTTCGATTTCATGCGCATCGCAGGGATCGATCACGGTCATGTTCGGCATGGCGCGAAACAGGGCGAGATCTTCCGCCGCCTGGTGGCTCGGGCCGTAACCTGAAGTGAGGCCGGGTAACGCGCATACGATTTTCACGTTGCGGTCTTCTTCCGCGATAGTCTGATGGATGAAATCGTACGCGCGACGCGAAGCGAACACCGCATAGGTCGTGGCAAAGGGCATGAATCCTTCAGCCGCCATTCCCGAAGCTGCACCGTAAAGCAGCTGTTCTGCCATACCCATCTGATAGTACCGATCGGGGAACTGCTTCGCAAAAATGTGCAGATCAGTGTACTTGCCGAGGTCGGCGGTGAGTCCCACGACCTCGGGGCGGCTTCGTGCCAGTTCGACGAGTGCATGACCGAACGGTGCCGGCTTCGTCTTTTGGCCCTCGGCCGCGATCGACGCGATCATCGCAGAGGTGGTGAGCCGCGGTTTCCCGGGCGAGGCTGAGATTGTCGACTTCATGACCTGTCTCTCGCATCAAGTTCTGCCAACGCCAGTTTCCATTCGTGCGCCTCGACTCGAATGAAATGGTTCTTTTCGCGCTGCTCTAAGAACGGAACTCCCTTTCCCATCAGGGTGTCAGCGACGATCACGCGCGGTTGCGGTTCGGTGTGCGAACTCGCCGCGTCAAAGGCCGCCACAACGGCGTCGAGGTCATTGCCGTCGACCCGGCGCACAAACCAGCCGAAAGCCTCTAGCTTTTCGACCAACGGCTCGAATCCCATCATCTGCTTCGAGGGACCGTCGGCCTGCTGGTTGTTGACGTCGATGATCGCGATCAGATTGTCGAGCTTGTGGTGTGCAGCCGACATCATCGCCTCCCACTTTGAACCCTCGTCGAGCTCTCCGTCCGAGAATAGCGTGAAGACGCGGCTTTTGGAGCCCTTCCGCTTCAACCCGAGGCCCATGCCGACCGCAATACTCAGTCCGAGCCCCAGGGAGCCGCCGGACATTTCCATGCCGGGCGTGTAGGAGGCCATGCCGGACATCGGAAGGCGGCTTTCGTCGAAGCCATACGTCTCTAGTTCGGCTTCGGGGATAATGCCGGCCTCGATCAGTGCGGCATACAGGGCGATGGCGTAGTGACCGTTGGAAAGAAGAAAGCGATCGCGATCTTCCCAGGTGGGTTCCTCCGGCCGGTAGCGCATCGCGTGAAAGTATGCGACCGCCAGCACGTCGGCGATGTCGAGCGCCTGCGCGATGTAACCCTGGCCTTGAACCTCGCCCATGCGCAGGGCATTGCGGCGAATGTTACGCGCGCGCTGCGAAAGGGTAGGTGCGTTAATAAGCGTAGTCGTGGTCATCCTTCTCTCCGTCGCCGCCCTCAGTGAATGAGCATCCCGCCATTGACATCGATCACGGCACCGGTGACGTAAGCGGAAAGATCCGAAGCGAGAAACGTGTAGATTCCCGCGACATCCTTCGCTTCCCCCAGCCTTCCGAGCGGAATGCCTTCCAAAACCTTCGCTTTCATTTCGTCTGTGAGCTTTCCGGACGTGATGTCGGTGCCAATCAACCCCGGTGTAACGCAGTTGACGCGAATTCCATCGGCGCCAAATTCCCGCGCCATGGCCTTGGCAAGCCCAAGGACTCCGGCCTTTGCCGCCGAGTAGTGTGGACCGCCGAAAATGCCGCCACCGCGCTGGGCTGATACTGATGACATGCACGCAATCGATCCGGCCTTGCGCTTCTGCATGTGCGGAATCACGGCCTGAGAAAGGAACAGTATGCCCTTGAGGTTGACGTCCTGGATTCGGTCCCAGTCGCCCGGCTTGATGTCCAGGAATTTCACCGGCTGGGTAATGCCGGCGTTGTTGATCAAGATGTCGATCTGACCGAAGTCGCCGGCGACGATTTCGACTGCCTTCAAGCAAGAGGTCTGGTCGGCGACGTTGCAAGCCACTCCAATATGGGCGTCGCCAAGGCCTTGCGCGGCGGCTTGTGCGGCGGGCCCGTCGATATCGAGGATGGCGACCCGAGCGCCCTCTTCGGCAAACCGTCTGGCGGTCGCAAGGCCAATCCCGCGGGGCGAAGCCGCCCCTGTAATAATAGCTGTTTTGCCGCGAAGCAGCATTCGATCCTCCCTGTATCTATTCTTCCAGGCGCCGCGATAGGCAGCCGGTCCTCTTGACCAAATTCCTAGGTCGGAGGCGCTTCCGAGACAAACGCGCTGTTGTCTTGGATATGTGAATCTGGTTCACTTATGGGCATGCTGTTGTCGAGTATCCCGATCTCGGCTATCCGAGCCTTCGAAGCGGCTGCGCGCACCGGCTCCTTCAGCAACGCGGCTGACGAATTGCATTTGACACCGAGTGCAGTCAGCCATGCGATCCGTAAGCTGGAAAGCACGATGAGCACTACGCTCTTCGAGCGAAGTGCACGTTCTGTTCGGCTAACGCCCGCAGGCGAGAACCTGATGCGTCATGCGGGAGCGGCTTTTGACAATCTGCGGCGTGGGATCGAAGAGGTTGCCGGCCGGGGACCGCAGCTTTTGAGGGTGCATTGTGCTCCAAGTTTTGCAGCACAATGGCTAGCCCCACGCCTGACGAAGTTTCTCGCCGCCGAACCGCAGCTTGAAGTGCGGCTCGCCGCCAATACCGAATATGCTCGTTTCACCAACGACGACTTCGATCTCGACATCGTCTACGGACCGCCTCGTAGCGAGGGTGTCGATGTGATCCCGCTCGGCGAAGAGACTGTCACCCCGCTTTGCGCCCCTGAGGTTGCCAAGAAGATCCGCAAGCCAAAGGATCTATTGAGCCAGGTGCTCATCCGCTCTGACGTGAAGCAAGTGCAGTGGCATCAATGGTTCACTGCGAATGGGCTCGAGCCGCCTGCCATTCACGGGATGCGCTTTGATCGTAGTTTCCTGGCAATAGCTATGGCATGTGGCGGAGTCGGCGTAACCTTGGAATCAACTCGTTTGGCCGAACGTGAAATAGAAGCTCGTCGCTTGGTGGCGCCGCTGGTCGGTCGTTCAACTGATATCCGCTATGTCGGCCACCATCTCGTCTTTCCTCGCGCCGGGCGTCAACGTCGGGCCCTTCGCGCCTTCGTGGATTGGATCACGTCAGAGCTCGCGCAGGCGGACAACAAGGGTTAATTCGAATTGAGCTCCCGATACCGCCAGCATGCTGCGTTCGCGTTGTCCAATCCGGCGATTTCGCTTCTGGCCCGTTCGAACCAATAGGCGAACTTTCAGAGCTCTCACGTCGAAATGAAGGGGCTGAGCGGGCGACCGCTAGTACACCTCGACATATGGCTTTGATCCGGCTCATTCAGCCTAACTAGTTCGGATCCGGGTCCTTTTTCTATGAGTGCGTCTTCTCGGTCGAGTTGCCGCGCTACGTAGATCACCATCCGTCGGCGGCGACTATTAAAGGCCAACTAGTTCCGCACAGGCCTGTCGACGTACTCAGTCGTGTCAGCTGGAGATACTCGGGATGGGTTCCCTGATGCCGTCTTCTGGCTGCTTAGGCGAGTTTCACACATAAAAGATACGTTTGGAGATCGTTTTGCGTCAAAATGATACGTAAACGGATCTTTCCCTTTGACATATTGAATGAATAATGATATCTTTAGGTATCTTTCAAGTGCTGGAAGATACGAAAACAGATCATGAAGCGGAACTCGGAAGCAACCCAACAGCTAGGACGGCTCCTCCGCGACGCAAGAAAACAAGCGGGGCTAACTCAACAGCAGGTGGCCGAACGCGCGGGCATTTCTCGGCCCCGCTACCGGGATATAGAGCAAGGCGACGCCGCTGCACGTGCGACCACGCTGATCAACGTCGCGCGTGCGCTCGGCATGGAACTGATGTTGATCCCACAGGCAATGGTACCCGGCGTCAACGCACTACTTCGCCCATCCGCAGGCGAAGACCGGCCGGCGTTTATTACCGATATGGATGATAATGATGAGCACTAGGGTCCGCGTCCCTAATACCATCCAGTCGCTGGATGTGTTCCTTCAAGACCTCAAGGTCGGAACGGTCGTGCGTACGCCGGGCGATTTCAACGCCTTCAGTCTCGACCCGGTCTATCGAGCCATGGCGAGACCCCCAATATTGAGTCTTTCGTTTCGCTCGGCCGATGGTGGCCTTCGCAAGGACCCGAAGCCGGCAGCGCACATGCTGCCGGCGTTCTTCGCGAACATGTTGCCCGAGGACAAGCTCCGCGAGGCAATGGAAAAGCACCACGCGGGAGCGGTGAGGCAAGGAAACGATTTCGACCTCTTGGCTGCGCTTGGCGCAGACCTGCCGGGAGCTGTGCGCGTCTTACCGAGCGACGGCAGCACCACGATTGCGGCTCAAGAAAATCCACGTGAGATCAAAGCGCGCTTTTCTTTGGCGGGAGTTCAGATGAAGCTCTCCGTAGTGAAAAACACCGGCAAGGGCGGTGGATTGACCTTGCCCATTGGCGACGAGGAAGGTCAGTACATCGCAAAATTCCCTTCAACCAATCTTGTTGGAATGTCTGAAAACGAGTTTGCCATTCTGGCACTGTCCGAAATCCTCGGAATGGACGTGCCGGAACGCGAGCTTGTCGAGAAATCTGATTTCGAGGGCATCCCCGAAGAATTTAATACCCTTTCGACTGGCAAGGTCCTGCTCGTGAAGCGCTTCGATCGGGGCCCGCAAGGCGCCCGAATTCATATCGAAGACTTCGCTCAGATCTTTGGCCGGCAGCCATCCAAAAAATACGATGACGCATCGTACCACGACATTGCATCCGCGCTGAACATGGCGGTGTCGACCGACGCCGCACTCGAATTCATTCGCCGGCTGGCGCTTGCCGCGCTTGTCGGCAACGGCGATATGCACTTGAAGAATTGGTCTACGATATACCCAGGCGATGGTTGTATTCCAGCCATCGCCCCCGTTTACGATGTCCTATCGACCACCGCTTATTTTCCAAAAGACGATTTAGCCCTCTCATTGGGTGGCGAGAAGTCCTTCAAGGCGCTCACTCCGGATCGCTGGCGAAAGCTCGCCAACCGCGCACGGCTACCCGAACCCGCTGTCATCTCGACCGTCGAGGAAGTCGTTTCGTCAGTGAACGATCATTGGTGGCATCTCCCAGAAAGGGATGTCGTTCCCGCCGCCGTCCTCGAAAAGATCGATGCCAAAATCGAAGAAATGAGCTTGGTTCTAGATCCGAGTCACATTCCGAAATCTTCGGTGCCTAAACCCTAGGGTTGGCGCGTTCGGAACTAGATTCCCGCCGGCGCGTTGGTTGTCGACGCTGGCCTACCTATAAAACCGCTGCTGGCGTCGTCGCGCGCACGCTTGATGGCCAGTGGTCGTTAGAATCGACCACCTGTCGCTTGGCGCGGAAGTACCGCGCCGCATTCAATTCATGACCGATTTTAATCCGTCGCATCGCTGAGCGGGTGCGCTTTAACCTTTGCTCCGTCGAACTCGGAGAACTCGGACGATGGCTAAGTCGCCGCAACGAAAAGAGTATCCGAGAGGTCAGCCCGGAATTTGCTGCTTTTGCTGATAAAATTGGCTAAGCTGCACCGGCCTCGGCATGCCGTTCATGCCGACATCCAGCGACTCAACCTGTCGAGCGCGTTTCAGCAACGCTTCCTTTTATGTATCTGTGGGCAGGCCTTTGGCCTCGGCACGAAGGCGGATTGCTTCGTCGGCAACCCGAATGGGCTTTTTCGACTTGGCGTCCTTGAGTTCATGCTTATTGCCACACAGGTGCCCATGACCTACTACCTCTTATGTTTGTCATGCTGCGCTCTTTTCTTCCGCTTTGGCGGCTGTATTCTCGAGAACGAAGGGCGCGCGCACGCCCGCGCTGAATGCTTCTGCACATTCGAGCGCCTCTTTCACGCGCGCGGACGGGTCAGTCCATTCGCGAGTTGAGCGAAGCGAGCCGAGCGCGATCAGGTCGCCGCAGCCGCAGGCGTCAAAGCCGTGTGACGACTCCCCGACTTGAAAGTCATCAGAAATATGGAAAAGGCGGCCAGAATACCCCACCAGAAAGCTGCCGCCTTTCTCTGCCCCCTCTCTAATGCGCGCAAATCCGCCCTCTTTCATCCGCGCGCGGGCGGCGTCGATAAAGTCAGTGACCATATAGGTCATCACGTCGATACCGACGCGCCGTGCGGGCGGATGAAATTTGAATGCGAGAAGTTGGCCCATGCGGAACGACGACGTGAATCCCATCACGAAATCGCCATTGCGAAAAACCTTGCGGTCATTGCGGACCACAAGCGCAAGACGCTCCGCGCTGACGCCAGCGCTATCCCCGCCGATGAAGACTTGGCCTTTGTCAACAAGGCCGACGATGCAGGTCATTCAAAGCCCCCAGCTAGGTGTAGTGGGTGCGAGCGCTAAACGGATAAGCATGCTTGAGTTTGAGGGCTTCTTCAACCGTTTCGCTCCAATAAGCTGATCGGTCTTCGCCCGTGTACTGGACTTGAACGATCTTCCCATTCTGATTTTGTGAGCCGAAGCTCCGCGCTATCCTGTGCCACATGGTTTGGGGCTCGCCTCCCCCTTGAAATGGTAGTAGCGCGGTTCGCGTGATTGAGTATCCTGGCGTGGCGATACAACAGCGCGAGCCGTCGCCACGCCAGGCGGTTGGTAGCAAGCCACAAACGGCACAGCGCCGCCCGCTTAAAATACATACGAACGGCGCTGGCATCGCGCACCAGGAGGGAGAGCAAAATCCTGGCCCATTTGATGGGCTCAAATCACGGAAAGGATTCGGAAACGCTACTCCGTTCAGCGACCGTGACACCGTCCTTGGGGATGCGCGGCGCGCCGAAGGATTTGTCCAGCACGACGTTGCGGCCTTTCGGCCCGAGTGTCACCTTGACGCCGTTTGCCAGCGTATCGACGCCGCGCAGCATGCGGTCGCGAGCTTCCGCAGAGAATTTTACCTCCTTGGCAGCCATGACGTTCTCTCCTTTTCCCTTCAATGACTGTCAGCTCGACAGCGCCGGCAGAAGTTTCCGCGATGACGTTGGCGCGACAACGCGGAGCCGTCGCCTGGGTGATCTCAGGCGGGACGGCGCAGCTCTCCTTGCCGATTTCCGCAGTGCTGTAGGTCCGTCCCTTCAAGTTACTCGGCTTACGCGGCCGTGGGCGATTCCGAGGCCGTGTCCGTGGAAGCCGGCCGAACACGCAGCGAGTGCCGATAGCCGGAGCTGGGCGTCGGAAGCCTGCGAACCATCCTCTGGTAGATTCGGCCGTACTCCGCCGCCATGCGGGCGGAGGAGAAACGTTCCTCGAACCGGGCGCGGACGGCCTTGCGGTCGAGCTGCAGCAACCCGGGAACGGCGCGCACCGCCTCGTTGACGTCGGACACGACGCGTCCGGTCAGTCCGTCCTCGACGATTTCCGGGACCGACCCGCAACGGAAGGCGAGCACCGGCGTGCCGCAGGCCATGGCTTCAATCATGACCAGGCCGAATGGCTCCGGCCAGTCAATTGGGAAGAGCAGCGCGGCCGCTTCGCCGAGAAATTCGCTTTTGGCTTTCTCATTGATCTCGCCGATGAACTCAATTCCTGGCTCGTTCAGCATCGGGGCGATGACGCCGCGGAAGTAGGCGTCGTCGGCCTTGTCGACCTTCGCTGCTATCTTGAGCGGAAGGCCGGCTGCCCGCGCAATCGCGATGGCACGGTCGGGACGTTTCTCCGGTGAGATCCGGCCGAGAAACGCCAGATAGCCGCCTTTCGGATTGTAGCTCGGAATGTGCAGATCGAGCGGAAGGCCGTGATAGACCGTCGCTACGAAGTTCGCGCCTGGAAGCGGCGACCGTTGCGCGTCCGAGATCGAAACCAGCGGCATGTCCGCAAACCGGCGGTAGAACGGCATATGATCAAGAAGATCCTGCCTGCCGTGCAGCGTGGTCAGCGTCCTGCCGCGTTCAGATCGGAACAGCGGAAAATGCAGATAGTCGGTGTGGAAGTGGAGAATGTCGAACTCGTCGGCGCGCTCGCGCACCTTGTCGAGCATGATCATCTGGTGGGGAAGAGCGTCGCGGACGTCGGGGTCGAGGCGCAGCGCGCGAGACGTGCAGGGGGCGAGCTCGGCGGAGGTGATGGAGTCCTCGCTCGCGAACAGCGTCACTTGGTGGCCTTGTCGGACCAACTCCTCGGTCAGCCAGGAAACGACCCGCTCCGTTCCTCCATACAGCCGGGGCGGGACGCTCTCGAATAGCGGGGCTATCTGTGCAATCCTCATTTCTGTCTCTCCGCAGAAGCCGCTGCGCCAGACGGGGGCCTCCATCCGCCGGGAAAGCCAGGAGGCAATCCATCCAAGTGAGCCCCGAGCGCGTCCCTGATCTTTTGTAGTGCGCGAACTTCGATCTGGCGGATGCGCTCGCGTGACACGCCGAAAGTGGCGGCGAGCTCCTCCAGGGTCTTCGGCTGTTCGGCCAGGAATCGCTCGCCCACGATATGGCGCTCGCGGGGGTTAAGGAGCGCGAGCGCGTCGTTCAGTGCGCTCCATGTCCGGTTGCGATCCTCCGTTTCCGATAGCAGCGTTTCCGGGTCAGGGGCCGGATCAATCAGCCAGTCCTGGATTTCCTCGGACCCCTCCTCCCGCGTGATGGGCAAGTTGAGCGAAGTATCACCCCGAATCCGCCCGTTCATCTCGACGACCTCACGCGGAGCTACCTTCAGTTCGCCCGCGATATATTCGGCCTGCTGCGGCGATAGGTCGACTTCCTCGCTTGCAGAAATCCGGTTCTTGAGTTTTCGCAGGTTGAAGAACAGCTTCTTCTGGGCTGCAGTGGTGCCTATTTTCACCAGCGACCAGGACCTGAGAATGTATTCGTGGACCGTCGCCTTGATCCACCACATCGCATACGTCGCGAGCCGAACGCCTTTCTCGGGCTGGAAGCGCTTCACCGCCAGCATCAGGCCGACATTCGCCTCAGAGATCAGGTCAGCGACGGGAAAGCCATAGCCGCGATACCGCAGCGCCAGCTTGGCGGCCAACCGGAGGTGACTTGTGACCAGGCGATACGCCGCATCGCGATCGCCGTGTTCGTGCCAGCGGCGAGCGTGCATGGCCTCGTCCGCCGCACTCAGCAGCGGAAATTTGCGAATGGTGGCGAGGTAACGGGAAAGCCCGCCGTCCGAATGGATCGCGGGCAGATTCGATAGAACCGACAGGGTGCTCATTTCCAATTCCTCCTCAGAGCGAAGTGGGTTGAGCTACCGAGCATGGCTTGGGCCCGGAACGGCGCCCGTCATGCCGGCGGCGTCCACAGAATGTCGAAGCCGGCGGTTTGTTCCTTCGAGATTTGAAAGTCGACGAACCAGATTGCCGGGAGCACGGGCCCTGCCGATAGGGGCGTGGACGAAGCAACTGGAGCCGCTCGGTATCGTGCGATGTTCGGCTTGGTGGCTATTGGACCGGGCGTCAGAGCGGCATCGCGGCACGACGCCCGAAGTTGTCACGGCATGACGGTTAAAGCTTGTGCTGGCGAAGTCGTGCAGCTGTCCGCCGTAGGGAAGCCCCGCGCGGCGTCAAGAGGCGTCAAGAGGTGAGAGCTCGGAATGGCGGCTCGCGCGGGTTAGTTGCGCAGCGCCGAACGTGGCCACCCGCGGCCGGCGCTGATGCGGTGCGCGCGGTTCTCTCGAGGTCGGGCCAGGGCAGAGGAAAAATGCAATTCGTGCGCGGGTGTCGCCCTTGAAATCACCCGAGACCCTTCTAGTTCTTGTGGTGCCACAGGTGTGGCGCCGGATGCCGTCAGGGTCCGGCCGAGACCGCCGGAAATCCCGGCGTTGCCTCTATCCATGTTGCTCAAGGAGGATGTGGTTATGAGAACCTACGAAATGTCCCCGTTCTGGCGTTCGAGCGTCGGATTCGATCGCCTCTTCGACCTCGTCAACAACGCGACGAACGACAGCGACAATTATCCGTTGTACGATATCGCGCGTACCGGCGAGAACCAGTACCAGATCACGCTGACGCTGGCGGGCTTCAGCCCGGAGGAGATCACCATCACCGCCGAGCCATCGACGCTGATCGTCGAGGGCCGCGAGCCCAACAAGGGTAATCGCGACTACCTGTACCAGGGAGTCTCCCTGCGGCCGTTCAGGCGCGTTTTTAACCTGGCGGACTATGTCCAGGTCAAGGATGCGACTTTCGAAAACGGCATGCTGACGATCACTCTGGTTCGGGAACTGCCGGAGGCGATGAAACCGCGTCGCATCGCGATCAAAACCGCCGGCAACGACAACCTGCAAATCGAGCAGAAGCAGACGGCCTAACGGAGTTCCGTTCGAGGTTGTCGGACCGCTTGTGCGCGGCTTGGCCGCGCGCGGCGGAGCTCTGTCCAGTGAACATGAAGAACAGAGAGGAGGACAACTATGGCACTACGCGATCTCATTCCGTGGAACGACGGCTCTCGTGATCTGAGCTTGCAGCGCAACGAGCCCAATCCGTTCCTCGCGCTTCACCGCGAGATGAACCGGCTTTTCGACGACGCGTTCCGCTCGTTCGACATCACTGCGTTCAGCTCCCAGGCGATGGGCTGGCCGAAGCTCGAGGTCAAGGAGACCGCAAAGGAAGTCAAGGTTATCGCTGAACTTCCCGGTCTCGAAGAGAAGGACGTCAACGTCGAACTGAGGAACGGCATGTTGACGATCAGCGGTGAGAGGAAGAGCGAGACCGAAGACAAGGAGCGCCGCTTCAGCGAGCGCTACTATGGGCGCTTCGAGCGTTCGATCCCGGTTGACGATATCGACCAGGATAAGGTCGGAGCGTCGTTCAAAAACGGCGTTCTCAGCGTAACGCTGCCGAAGCTACCTACCGCGCAGCCGAATGTGAAACGGATCGCCATCAACGGCAAGTAACCGCGGGGCGGGCGGGAGTCTTGTGCTCTCGCCCGCGTCGAGCCCATTGCCAATCAACAATGACAGGTCAATCGAACTCGAATGAATGAGAGGAGCCAATGTAAGGAGTTGCAACCATGAACACCGCCTGGAAAAAGGACATAATCGCTAATGTGGTCAACCTTGCAATCGGCCTGGGCTTGTTCGTATCGCCATGGGCCATCGGATTCGCCGCTGAAAGTCCCACGAACTGGAATGCCTGGCTGAGCGGCATCCTGATCGCTGCGCTGGCTGTAGCAGCGCTGGCGCTCTTCGCCGAATGGCAGGAGTGGATGGCACTTGCCGCCGGCGCTTGGGTCGCCGTGTCGCCCTGGGTGCTGCTCTTCTCGGCCAAGGCAACGGTGACACCGCTCCACGTCATCGCCGGAATCCTGGTGGCGGCTGTTGCTGCCCTGCGAATCTGGCAACTGCACCAGAGCCATCCGCGTGTGATGGCCTGATGCTCGGCGAGGGAGGTCGCTGCCAGCCTCCCTTCGCATTTTATCTGCGAGACTGCGCCAATTTGCTGGCCAAGCTTGTTGCCCGCGAGATCAACCATGATGGGTGCTGCAGTGAAAGGGAACATGCCAATAGCTTCTCAGTCGGCCCTTGCGCCAAGCAGAGAAGCCGTGCCGCTGACTTCGTGCTTGTACACGCTTGATAAGAAGCGTCGCCGAGTGCTTGTGGGCCTTACTCCCGAGGAGACGACCGAATTCGAACTGTTGGATGCTCAGCTTCCGCTCGATGGCAAGCCGGCTTGGAGGCCTTCCGATCTACCGCTCTCTCCAAAAGAGCAGCGGTGGCTGGAGCTATTCCGAAGAATGGAGGCCGCGCGGAAGCAGACCGCTGCCTGAAATCGATTGCGCGTGGTGAGTATGGAGGGTTGGCCGAAATTAGCGTCCTTCGCAAGAATTGGATCTTGGGCAAGGAGCCTGTTCGCCGGCATGAGCGAGAAATGCCGCGCACCCAGCACAGTGAACGACGGTGCGCAGCGGCAACCAGGTCCGCAGATCCTCGCGCGAAAGGCACCGCCCGGGCCCTCAAGCGACGACGGCCGGGTGGATGATTTTTCTCTTCCGGAAGGATTGAGAAGACCGCGCATGGGACCCCTCAACAAACATACTGGCCGCAGGCCCAATCGGCGATCCGAACTTCGCCGTTGAGCACGGAAACATGGCGCTCGCCGGCTTCCCAAAGGCAGGCTGCCTTGGGGGAGGATTCAGGGTAAGCCCGTCATGCTCACTGATTTCACCATCACCGCCTTTGCAACCCTGTTTGTGGCGATCGGACCCATCGATACCGCGATCGTGTTCGGCGGCCTGACGGCGGGCGTTCACCGGCCCGAGCGGTTTCGTCTGGCCTGGCAGGCCGTCCTGATCGCCGGAATTGTCCTGCTCGGGTTTGCACTGTTCGGCAATCGGGTGCTGGCCGCCCTTCGGGTTTCTCTGGATGCCTTTCGAGTTGCGGGCGGCATCCTGCTGCTGTTGCAGGCCATCCAGATGATCTTCGCCCATCCCTCAGGTCTGTCTTCGCTCACCGCGCTCGAGCGGCGTGAGGCGATGGCGCCCGGCGACATCGCGATTTTCCCCCTGGCATTTCCGGTGATCGCGGGACCGGCCGGCCTCACGGCGGTCGTTCTGCTGATGGGGCAGGCCGCCGGTGACCCCCTCGGCTCGATGATCGTACTGGTGGCCATGCTGCTGTGCCTTCTACTGACCTATCTCGGTATGATCTTCACGGACGTCTTGCACCGGGTGTTGAGGGCCACCGGCGCCAACGTGCTGGCGAGGCTCGCCGGCATCCTGCTGGCGACCCTCGCGGTCCAATTCATTTTCGACGGTATTCGAGGCGCTCGGCTCCTCGCAGCCGAGTGAAAACCTGATGCGCCCCTTGCTTTTGACTTATCTCAACGTTTGACGGCTTCCTGGTCGCACCCTCGGGGTCGGGTCGACCACCCGCAACGTCAGCGAAACCCGGCTTTCAGTATCTGGCGGGTCTGACGTCAAGCACCCGGAAAACTTCCCATGACGCGCTTGTGCCCGTCCGGCAAACGGCACTACGCAGGCCGCGGCGGGGAAGTCATGTTGCTGCTGCAGCGGTCCGGAAGCCGTGCCCTCATTCCGGGCGGCCCATGAAGCTTGTCCGCGACGAGACGGCAACGAGCCCGCAGCGCTATGTCTGCCCCGATTGCGAGGACGATCCGCTGCACGATCCTGTCGCCCGGAAGTGGATCGAGAGCTCGCTGAAGCCGCCGGCGAAATAGCTGGCCCGGAATATTCGGTGCTAATCCGGATCCCGATC
Organism: Bradyrhizobium sp. UFLA01-814; assembly: GCF_046718885.1. Classification (NCBI taxonomy): domain Bacteria; kingdom Pseudomonadati; phylum Pseudomonadota; class Alphaproteobacteria; order Hyphomicrobiales; family Nitrobacteraceae; genus Bradyrhizobium; species Bradyrhizobium sp. UFLA01-814. The sequence continues at coordinate 29,509 of NZ_JAQOSR010000053.1, forward strand.
AATTCTCAGGGTCTCGATGGCCACTTCCGTTTCGGATGCTTCGTGCGGTCCGTTCCACCACTCGCCGTTGGCATCCAGCTTGAGCGGCCGCTCTCACTCCTGAAATGTCGGCTGTTCGTACCTCGCAGCACGACTCTCCGTTCGGACGGCTGATCCTTCAACAGTTCGATCAGTTCGCAGACTTTCATGCGTACTTCCGCGAGGCTCACAGCGCGCTCAGATCACCCGGCACGTCGCCGAATTTCCGGATCACCTTGGCATCGCCGAATTCGCCGGTGGCGGGATTTCCGCTGCGGCTGAACGTGACCGCGCCGGCGCAGCCGGGCTTTTGCGAGAGCGACTCGGCTCGCATCACCGCGGTGTTGGCGCTCAGGCACTCCACTGCTTCGCCGGCCGCGACCCGTCGTCGGCGGCCACGAAGGCTAGGGCGACGTAGTAGGTCACCTCGCGCGAGAGGTCGAACCGGCCGCGCGAGTAGCCGGCAGAAACCGAAGCGCGGAGCTCCTCGACCTGCGCTTCGAGAAAACCGTTGGCCACTATCAGCGTCCGCCTCGCGGGGATCGCCGCCGCAGGCCGCAATGGCCTGGTCGGCAGCGGGCTCCAGATCTCCGGCGGAGGGCGCGGAAGGTTCGGGCGCAGCGGGTATACCCAATGTTCCCTTTTTGTTCGCATGGAGTCAAGCCGCCCGAACGCGGATTCGGCCGCTTCGACGCCCGGTTGACGGATGAATTCGCGAGGAAGGCTGGCGGGATGTCGGAACTGCCGGCGGCCAATCGTCTTGAATCAAATCGTAACGGAGTTCTGCGTATGGCCCCGCGCGCCAACTGGAAAGGCTTCCTTCGGCTGTCGCTCGTCACCTGTCCGGTCGCGCTCTATCCGGCCACCTCGGAGTCCGAGAAGATTTCGTTCAACCAGCTCAATCGGAAGACCGGCCACCGGATCAAGTACGCCAAGGTTGACGCAGACACCGGCGAGGAGGTCGAGAACGAAGACATCGTCAAGGGCTTCAAGGTCGACACCGACACCTACATCGAGGTCTCCAAGGAAGAACTCGAGAACGTCGCGCTGGAGTCCACCCGCACCATCGAGATCGACGAGTTCGTCGACCGCAGCGAGATCGACCCCCGTTACCTGATCCGACCCTACTACCTGCGTCCTGACGGCAAGGTCGGGCACGACGCCTTCGCGGTGATCCGCGAGACCATCCGCGAGATGGACAAGGTCGCAATCGGCCGCGTGGTGCTGACCAACCGCGAGCACATCATCGCGCTCGAGCCGCTCGACAAGGGTCTCATGGGCACGCTGTTGCGCTACCCGTACGAAGTCCGGGATCCGCAGGAATATTTTGACGAGATCCAGGACGTCAAAATCACCAAGGACATGCTCAACCTGGCGAAGCACATCGTGAACCAGAAGTCCGGGCGGTTCGAGCCCGAGAAGTTCGAGGACCAGTACGAAACTGCGCTGATCGACCTCATCAACCAGAAGCGCGCCGGCAAGCCGATCACGCCGAAGGAGAAGCCGGCCGCCGGCAACGTCGTCGATCTGATGGAGGCGCTGCGTCGGAGCGTCGGCGGAGCGGCGGCCAAGGCCGAGGCGCCGAAGAAGCCGGCCAAGAAGCCACGCAAGGCGGCCAGCGGGCAGAAGGAGATGCTGATGGCGATCGAGGGCAAGAAGCCGGCCAAGGAGGCGACGGCGAAGAAGCCTGCGGCCAAGCCGCAGCGCAAGTCCGCCTGAAGGCAGAGCAGGAGAGCCGCATGGATTTGAAAGAAGCCTCGGCGATGACGGAAGCCTCTGGGCTTGTGGACGATCAGGATGGCAGCGGGCCCGCTGCCGGCGCGATGCCGGGCGCCTCGGCGCAAGTGGGAGGAAGCCCTCGGCCATTCCAGTCTCCCGCGCCGGAGGCCGCGATGCGATGGGCCGACCAGTTGCGCAAGGTGACCGCTAAGGCTCCATTGCAGTCGTTGTTCGTCGCGTTCCTGCTAGGTGTTTGGGTCGCGCGCCGGCGCTAATGGCGTCGACTCATAACGCGCGGCCGGCCATAGCCGGATAGATGTGAGTGGACAAAGGCGAGGTAGTTGGCGGCGAACCTGTCGCAGCGCGTCGCCACCCGACGACATTGTTTGATCTTGTTGAGAATCGTTCGACTTGCTCCCTCTCATCCTACGCAGATTTATTAGCTCTCTTTGGGTTTTTTTATCATGACTAGGCGCCGACAAAAGCGAAGACGAAGCAATTGCCATCGCCCAGACTTGAGCTTGTTTCAAGGAGCCGGGCCTCATCATGCCCGGTCGAGCGAAAGCGCTCGGCCTTGTCCGCGATCTCTGCGTGCCCTCAGAGCTCCAAAGCGCCTGGACCCGGGAGGCCCCGAGGGCGTGGTCTCGTCCTTTGCGATCGCGAGCGAGTTGCCCTGGGTCGGCTCCAGGTTGCAGAAACCGAGCAGGTTCTGGTCGTCGAAAACGAGCGCCCAGATCTGCTCGCGATACTCGGTCGGAACCAGGAAGCCCTCGCCGCTGGCGCCCTGGTTCTGCTGGAAATTGGTCGGCGCTGCGCCAGGCGCGGATCGAGGCCGCCGCCCGTCATGGCGGTCCGAACCGAAACCGCCAATTCCGCGACGCTGCGGAAAGCGCCGGTCCGCCCCGGATTGATATCGTTGACGACGTCGCCAGCGGCGGACCGCCGAGCGCGGTCGAAAAGCCGAACAGGGCCGTGCGGCGCAACTTCTTTTCATCGGCCGCGATCTGCTTGTCGAGCTCGGCGACCTCGGCCTCGAGCGCGTCGACCTTGGTCTCGAGCTCGCCGACCTGCGAAGTCTTGGCGTCGGTCAGGGTTGCCTTGCCCCGTAGCGTATTGAGCTGCTCGAGCGCGGTTTTGCCTCCTTTGCCTTATTGGCGCGGGCGGAGAAAGAGCCCGCGTTCCCGCTGTCCAGGCGACGGCGCGGGTCGAGCAACTCAGGAACTGAAGAAAGAGGCGTTACACACCCCGCGCGCTTTGCGCGGTACCGGCGGTGGCTCTAGCCGGAACGATTCATGATGCTGCCGCTTCCAGAAGCGGCTGGACTTGATCCGGTAGTGTGGAAACGAAGCGACCTCGGCGACGCCCCCTCGCGCTGAGGCCTTTTTTGGCTCGGGCGGCCGTGGTCGGGAAAAACAGAAGAGATTCACTTTTGCTAAAGACCTGACGAGCGAATGGTCCGAACCATTGTGCCTGCTGCTGTCAGCGATGTGCTCGTCAGCGCCGTGATTAAAAGCCGCCATCTCGGCTCGAGCCCGGCTCCGGGAAGATACCGAATCTGCCTCGCTGCAACATTAGGAGCGTCGCGCAAAATGAACGAGTTTTATGACTGCTGCAAATACGCTCTCATACTTCACGCTTCCGAGAAAGAATTGGTTGGCAAGGGCGTCATCTTGTCCGATGGCAAGGCCGGTACAATTGATCACGTCTTTGTAGACGACATTCACGGGCTTCGGATTGGGCCGCGTTCCGTTGATAGGAGCCCGGATCATGCGCGCTCTCGACGGCTTCGGAATGTTGGGTTCTGGGATTCGGATTCTCGGGACCAACGCGATCTACGGCTATGAGGCCTCTTCGGGCGTCAGACTCGATCCGGGCTTGGCCACGACGGAAGACATCGATCTGCTGTTCGACGCGCGCGGCGGGCTTACGTTCGTCGCAGACGACGACGTCTCTGAGTCATCGCTCATGAAGATACTCAAGCGAGTGGACACCAGCTTCGAACGCGCCAAGCAGACGTTCCGCGCTGTAAACCGGGACGGCTATCTCGTCGATTTGATTAAGCCGATGCAGAGCCCACCCTGGAAGAAGGCTCCAGACAAGATCGGCTCGGATCCGGAAGATTTGACCGCCGTGCAAATCGAAGGACTCGATTGGCTGCAGAATGCTCCCGCGTTCGAGGCGGTCGCTATCGACGAAAAGGGCGAACCGGTACGCATCGTAGCTCCGGATCCGCGGGTTTGGGCCGCCCATAAGCTTTGGCTGTCCCGTCGGGCGGACAGGGAGGCGCTCAAACGCCAACGAGATGCAGCGCAGGCTGAAGCCGTAGGCGCTCTGGTGGCGAACTATCTCACTCACCTCCCGTTCGATGCAGAGCAATTGAGGATGCTTCCGAAAGAGGTGGTGGACAGCGCGGCGCCTCTTTTCGCCAAGAAAGATGGTGCTGCGCGAGCCTAGCGGCCAGGTCGGCCACAACGGCTCCGGCATATCCGGCGCCGCCGATCATCAGCGGCACCATGATGATGACCAGCATGCTGCTGCTCATCGATATGCCGATGATGATGCCGGCATCATCAGGGGCCGCCACCCGCCTCGATGAGGAATAACTGAGCTGCACCAGTTTAAGGCCCCGGTCACCCCGGGGTCCTTTGCTTTGTTGTCGTCCGTCCGCTTTGCGCCACTCGAAATCGAGCTATTGGCTCGGGGCAGGCACGGAGCGGAGCTAAGATCCTGACCGACGGGCGCTCAATAAATCCTAGCCGCAGGCTCGGTGTAGGGCGGTCCACGCACAGTGGCCCAACGGCCTGGGCGGTCGAGCACGGATGAAATGGTTCATGGCGGCTCCGTTTTGCCCATGGAGCGGTGATTTGCGATTCGCCGTCAATGATGATTGCGATGATGTTCGCGATGGTCGTTTCGATGGAAAAAAAGTTATTCAATGTCAATGGCGTTGTTCGTTGATTTATTCACAGCGCAAGCCGTTGGCATTTTACCAAAAATCGGTAATCGGCAAAAAAGCAACTTTCCAAGTGGTCAAAAACCGCCCTGCATTTTTCAGGGTATAATCGTTGCATCCAGCCGAATCGGCGTGTCGAACCACCCGAATCCTAGTTTAGAACGAAATCGGACGGTGCCCTTGGAAAGCACCGCCCGACGCCTGATGGAGATCCCCTAGGACGCTCCGCCTGAACAACGTAGGTTCTCGCTCTCCTCAGGCACCTTTGTCAATCGCTCCGCGAGTGTCGTTTCTCGCCACAGGAGACCTATGCCTATGCGAAAGAGTTTGGTTCACGTTCGCCGTTTTGTCGCCCGCAACTGGAAGTTCTTGGTGCAGACTGGAGTGACTATCCTGACCATCCTGCACAAATAACCGCCTCTCAAGCAGTCGCATTGATCGGTATGCGCTTCACAATCAGCTTGAAAGGCTTGCCGTCTCGAAGGGCTCTCCACGTTGACGGCCGTTGTCGTTGAGATATTTGCGGACAGTACTTTGGTCGATGCTGCGGCTTGTAGAACTCCCGCGGCGCGAGAGCTTTGTCGATATCGAGGGCTGGCGGGTTACGGTCGATGCCGATGCCCAGAAGGGAGGCGTTGCCTAATGAGCCATCATGCGCTCATTCAACGCGGCGGCGCGTGCGCAATCCAAGAACGCCCGTGGGCAAGCATTCTTGCTGTTGGGTAAGCCGAACGTAGGGCGCATCGATCCGCCGAAGAACCGATCACCATGGACGATGTCGGCCGATCACTTCGCGAGCTTCCCGAGATGGCCAGGAGCTTAGCGGAGGGATCGGGCCATCACATCAATGGCATGTTTTTTCCGTGAGGTCGCGGCAGCCTTCGTGCCTTGTCCGAGGCAGTAGCAGGCAATGTGAAGTGCGAATCAGTGTTCTACTTCAGCGCGAATTATGATGTGGATATCCCGCCAAAGCTGCCCCCAGCTCTCGCTGGAATCGCTGCGCTTCCCTTACGATCCCGTTGCTTTCATTCGCAGTCGACGTGGCGTTTGCTCCCGTTATGTTCGATGGGAAGTTTCACCTCAAGGCTACTGCCCATGACTACACCGTTTGTGATCCCTTGAAGCATACCGATGAGGTCGCTGGCTCGCTATTAATCTTGACGCCGCCGTAGAAATTAGCGCGCGAAAAGTAAACGCTGGCCGATCTATTTCGATGCGATTGGCTGTCACAGCTGGCGTTCGGGAACGTTACCTAAGTACAAAGTATAAAATCTGACCGCATGATGCGCGCTGAATGAAGCTCGGAGTTACGTCGTGTCTATTCGCTCTGCGATTGTCGGGATATTTCACTCCAGAGTCTGGCGCTGGATAGAGAAAGCAGCCCACTGGCTCGCCGTCCTGCTTGCTATCGCCGCCATCGGCTGGATCTGGGTGCGTCCTGCGGAGAAAAGTGGCGGTCAGCCAAACTTTGCAGGCGCAGAACAGCAACAAAAGCGCCTCGTGATCTTCCTCGACGGCACATGGAATAGCATAGACAGTAACACGAACGTTTGGCGCATGCGGGCCCTATGCGCAGCCAAAAGCAAAGATGGCAAACCCCAGATGGTCTACTACGAGATCGGGGTGAATGGCTTTCTGGGCGGCGTGTTCGGCCAGGGGCTCGATGAAAATATCCGCCTTGCTTACGAGTGGCTTGTCGAAAACTATAATGACGGCGACGAAATCTTCATTTTCGGATTCAGTCGCGGCGCCTTTACCGCCAGAAGTCTGTCCGGGCTTGTCGCGCTCGAAGGTGTTCTGAAAGCGGGCTCACCCGTCGGCCTTGGTCAACTGTTTGCTCGCTACCAGAAGGGCAACGAAGAGAGCATCTGGACCCTGAAGGACAAAGAGGCATCGGGAGACACAAGTAAGCTAACACCCGAGGAACATTCCCTACTTAAATATTCACAACCCGCCAAAGTTAAGGTGGTCGGCGTCTGGGATACGGTCGGATCGGTTGGTTTGGCCGCGGGGAATATTCCGCACATTAGCCGCTCACAATTTGACTATTTGCAAACAGGATTGTTCCTGCCAATCCAAAACGGGTACCACGCACTCGCTATCGATGAGCACCGCAATGACTTCGCTCCCACACTGTGGACTATTCATCACACCAAAGACGGTAAAGGCCCGTCCATGCGGCCGCTTGCGTCCGTTGAACAACGATGGTTCGTGGGTGCGCATGCCAATGTTGGAGGCGGTTATGAAGACGATCTCCTCAATCAGGCTCCGCTGCGCTGGTTGATGCAAAAGGCAGAATCGCACGGGCTTACGTTCCGTTCAGAAGTCACGCTCGATGGAGATGCCCTGAAAGCGCCGATCATGGATTCGTACCACTCATTCGGCGAGGGGTTCTACGCGCTCGTCACGCCTGCCCTTTACAGGCCTATCGGCCCAGAGCCCGAGGTCCGCAATAACGGCACTCACATCAATGTCAACGAGACGATCGACGTCAGTGTCTTTCAACGTTGGCGCGCCGACCCAAAATACCGTCCACGGAACCTCGTCGAATGGTCACAGCGCAGAAACGTTGACCCTACTCAGCTGCGGACTTCTGTACGGGCCGATGATCCTCGCATATCGGTGCCCGACAACTAGGGTTCGCCCAATCTGACCCCAAAACTAGTTTACTTCTCGCGCAAGGCCGACTTTACGGGCTGAGCGCACCAACGGCAGCCTTCAGCTATAGAGCGGAGGTGGTCGCCGCCTCGGCCGAGATCCAACGTCGTAGCCAAGAGCTAGTCTAATGGTCGCCGAAAATTTCGGGTACCAACTCTGTCAAAGTAGTCGTAGGCACAAAATTGGCACAAAAGTTCGCCGGCGCCGTTGATCTTTTGCTCGCGCTTACGCGCTCTTGGTCTACAAGTCGCCCAAACTTGCCGACACATGCGCGAGGCGGCGGCTGGCCTCTCGGCTGTTCTTGACGTCGAGATGAACCTGCATGTGAAGCTCTGTGCCGGTTGGGGTCTTTCCGCGAGCGACCTTGAGCAAACCTCTCCCGCCATCGAGATGCTGGCCTACACACGCTACGTGCTCGACGCGGGAATGCGCGGCGATCTGCTCGCACTCAAGGTGGCACTTGCCCCCTGCGTGATCGGCTACGCGGAGATCGTAACACGGCTCGCCTCGCGCCCCGATGCGAACGCTGCGAAAAACCCCTATCGCGTTTGGATCGCCGAGTACGCCGGCGTGCCATACCAGGAGGTCGCGATGAAAGCACGGGCGCACCTGGAGCATCTTGCCAATCTCTACGCCACGCCGGCCCGCGAGGCAGAGCTGATTGCGATCTTCAAGGAAGCCACCCGACTCGAGGCGGACTTCTGGGAAATGGGCTGGCGCGCGGGCCAGCCTGTTGAATAGCCCTCGGCAATTATCAGGCTCTTAATCTGCGGCTCTGTCGGAGCGTCTCCAACCGATGGGTGGGCGACTATTACATTCACCGCCGCCAAAGTCGATCTGGCGCCATCGAGCGGATTTGCGGCGCACGAAACGAAAAGAGCACGTATCTGGTGCGGTTGCTGGTGCGGCCGCGGCGCTACGGGCAACGAGGACCCAGTAAGATATTATTATTATTATTGATCCTCTTGGTGGGCCCGGCAGGACTCGAACCTGCAACCAGACCGTTATGAGCGGCGGGATAATGGCCGCCGCCATTGATTGTCCTGCGCTTTTCGTAGAATTCGTTACATTCGCCGCGCTTCGTGCGGGTTGTTTCTGGTGCGAAACCGGTGCGGCTCGTCCGCAATCGAAACTTAGACGTAGGGCATTGCGTTCTGTCGGTGATATCGTGAGCACGCAAGTCAGTCCCGGCGACCGACGGCAAGCGAATGCCGTACGCCATCGTTGCCGGCTGATCGCCGCGGCCTATCAAGGTCAGCGTCCCGGTTCGCGCGCTATCGGTAGCGAGCAAAGAGGTTCATGGGAAAGCAAGCCAGGCGAAATAGATCGTGAGTTTCTTCGAGCGTCTAAAGACAGAAGCATCCGCTGAGTGGCGGGCCTACACCGAGCATCCCTTCACGAACGGATTGGCAGACGGCTCGCTCGCCGAAGCGGCGTTTCGTCACTACCTCGCTCAGGACTACCTGTTCCTCATCGAGTTTGCGCGCGCCTATGCGCTCTCAGTCTATAAGTCGCCCAAACTTGCCGACATGCGTGAAGCAGCGGCCGGCCTCTCGGCCATCCTTGATGTTGAGATGAACCTTCACGTGAAGCTCTGTGCCGGTTGGGGTCTATCTCCGAGCGACCTTGAACAAACCCCCCCGGCGGTCGAGATGCTGGCCTACACACGCTACGTGCTCGACGCTGGAATGCGCGGCGATCTGCTAGCACTTAAGGTGGCGCTTGCCCCCTGCGTGATCGGGTACGCGGAGATCGCCACGCGGCTCGCCTCGCGACCCGATGCGGAAGCTGCGACCAACTCCTATCGCGCTTGGATCGCCGAGTACGCCGGCGCGCCATACCAGGAGGTCGCGGCGAAAGCGCGAGCGCACTTGGAGCATCTCGCCGATCTCTACGCCACGCCGGCCCGCGAGGCAGAGCTGATTGCGATCTTCAAGGAAGCCACCCGACTGGAGGCAGATTTCTGGGAGATGGGCTGGCGCGTGGGCCAGCGTGTCGAATAGCCGTTCGGCAATCGTCAGGCTCATAACCTGAAGGTCGTAGGTTCAAATCCTATCCGGGATTTTGACCTACCCCTTTTACGCGGGGATAGATCGCTCACGAACGGCGCTCTTGGCGGACTTTCACAACTGGGCTTCGCGAACCAGGCTGTTCTCCGACAGTGGCATGGCGGGACCTCCGCCACCGTGCCAAGTGCTCACGCCACCATGCTAAGGACAACCAGCGGTTCGTCGTGTCGGCGGTTGCGTATGATTCCCTCCCTGGGCAGCAAACCACGCTGCGATCTTGTACGATAGTGATCGGCGCGAAGGGCGTTCGCGGATTTCTCTCCCTAAGCTGCGCAGTGAATCTGCTCGTTCTGGCTGTACATGGCGTACTTAAGCAGGATCGAAGCCGATAGCCTTAGCAATGACGAGAAACTCGGCCTCGCTCAATTTGAATAATTTGAAGGTCAAGGTCTACCGCTGTTCAACCCTGGTGCGCCACAGGGCATCGAAAGTATTCCCGTGCGTCGGCGCCAACTCTTCTGAATCTATCGGATCGCTAGGCTTGAGGGCGCTTGCAAGCTCTTGAGTGGGACGCGGCTGCGTCGAAACCTGCACGGGCCACTCCAATAATGATTTTGAAAGCATGGGCTTGCCTTCGTACCAGCATTTTCGTCCGTCGATGAGGCGCCAAGACCAATACTCGTGCCGATTTGGTGGCATCGCGGCACTGCATTGTTGTTTCGCCTGCGCAGTTGGCGTTCCCACTAACAAGAATGTAGCGATGCAAGCGGCCAAAGGAATTAATGGAAATTGTTTCGTCATCTGAGCACTCAGAGACTACTTCGTTGCTGCAACCGGCTCACTGCAACTATCAAATCGGGCCGCTCAAGAACCTCCACCAACCTGTCGAGGATGCGCTCATTGTCGTGGGGGCGGGGCTGAAGGTATTCGTTCAGTATGCATTGGGCTTCGCTGACGGCCTGAAGAGCCAACTGTTGATCGGTCATCACTTCTTACCCATTCGAATGGTTGGAACGTCGCAATTTCAAAGAAGGATAAAAGATCAAGTCGTCTTTTAGACTTATCCCATCAAATTTTATTTCAATGCGGAGCTGTCGCTCTGGATTGGGTGCTCCGGTCGCGAAATTAGGCAACGCGCCGCCAGAGGCTCGCGATGGACGTCACCGCCACTGAAATCGTGCGCCTAGCTCGATTTTCAGTTGGTTTCAAATTGCCGTGCGTCAGAACGAGGCGAAGAGCCGCGCCCCTGCGAAGCTTGCGCGCGGTGCGCCTGTCAGTTCGACGCCCGATCGCAGGAGAAACGCAGCGATCTCGGCGGGATCATCAGACAGGAGCAATGCACTTTCGAAGTGGTTCTTTGCGAGGCTCTCGATCAGCGGATAAACCGGCTTTCGCAAACGATCGAGCGGCGCCGGCGTTGAGCCGTCGGATTTTGCCGGATGCCAGAAATCCAGAAACACCATGGGAGTTGGTGTGTAATCGGAACAAGTAGCTTGCATTTGCATGCGCGGCGCTGATTTCGATTTTATGTGCTCAGCGCTTCCGTTAATTTATATAGCAATTTCAATTACATAAGAGTTCGCGGTTTTGTTCGGAGTGGCGCGCCATGCTGCGACATTCCGCGATGTTCTGCGACATTCTACGATGCCGCCCCCGTCAGGTAGCGCTATGTCGCTTGCTCACCGCGGAAACGGCCCGCGAGCTGATTTGAACCTTCGGAACAAAGTTCCCTTTAGGCGTGTTATCGAAGCCCGAGGACAACACTTGAGGCGCGCTGGCGGTTCGCTCGCGACTAAGCAGTTGAGCGAGGCGTCACCCGATGTGATGTAGGCGGCAGGGTAGGCCGTTTACGTCTTGATCCGGCGCTTGAACTCCTCGCGCAGCCGCTCGATCGCAGGGCAAAGCATGGCGCTTGAACGGGTGGATGACGACAGCTCTGGATTTGCGAGGCCGAAACTCGGCCTCGCATTTGCTGCTCGCCATGCTGAGACACCGGTCGTGCTCCTGGTGCTGGGCGTGGCCTTGGTCATCGGGCTTGCGACCGCCGCGGATTACGGGCTGTCCACCGACGAATTCAACACCGACGAGTACGGCCCCAAGGCGCTTGCCTGGTACACGAGCGCCTTTGCGGACCGGTCTCAGTTTGAGGCGGTCGAAGAGTATCTGTGGATGTATGGACCGTGGTTTCAGATGCTTGTCGCGGCCGTGCAGTCGCTTGAGCTCGCGAGCCCGATCACGGTCCGGCACGCAATGACCTTCCTGTTGGGCCTCGCTGGGCTCGCCGCCGTCGTGCCGATGGCACGACTCACGGTCGGATACTGGGCTGGATTGACGGCACTCACCCTGTGCCTGCTGACCGGCTACCTGTACGGCAACCTGTTCTTCGCCCCGATCGACGTGCCGTTCCTGTTCGCCATGAGCTGGTCGACGCTCGCGATCGTCCTGATGGTGCGGCAGGAGGTGCCGAGCTGGCCTCTGACCCTTGCGACCGGCCTTGCCACTGGCCTCGCTATCGCGACGCGCACCGGCGGGGTGATTACGCACGCCTACCTCGTCGGCGGCATGAGCCTGTGCGCGCTCGAGGCGCTGCTGCGCCATGGCCGCGCAGGCTATGGCCAATTGCGCCAGATCGCCTTGCATATGTTGCTTGTCATCCTCATCGCCTGGCTGACGGCGATTGCGCTCTGGCCGTGGTTGCAGATTGGAAATCCGCTCATACAATTCCTTGAGGCTTATAGGCACTTTGGTACGCTCGACACCTCGTTCGAATTCCAGAACTGGGGCCGGCTCACGTTCACCGATAACGTACCCGCCTCGTACATCCCCGGACAGCTCCTGGCGCGTCTGCCGGAGGGCTTTTTGGCGTTGCTGTTGCTGGGCATGGCGGTCTGGATCGGTGCTGCAGGGTCGTGGACCTGCGCCACCCTCGGCGCCCTGCGCCGGTCCGGCATCGTGGGACTGCGACAAGTCGCGGCCGAGCTCGCAGGATCGCGCGCGGTGCTGGTCGTCGGTGTGGCGGCGTTCGGGCCGATCGCGGTGCTCATCCTGCAGGGCTCGACGCTCTATGACGGTGTCCGCCATGTATTGTTCGTGATCCCAATGCTCGCCATCGTGGCCGCGCGCGGGCTTGCGAGCCTCTTGCCCTTCTTCCGACGCCTCCCGATTGTGCCCGCGGCCCTCGGGGTCGCGCACACGGCCGCCATCGTGGCGACGCTCATCATCCTGCATCCGCTCGAATATATCGCGATGAACAGTCTGGCAGGCGGCGTTGCCGGCGCTTACGGCCGCTTCGACCTCGATTATTGGAGCATGGCGGCTCCCGAGGCACTGCGCCGCCTCGAGGATCGAATTGACGCCGAAGGCCGGTTCGCGGGCGATCCGCCGCGCGTGCTGATCTGCCTGGCCTGGCGCGAGCAACTGGCGGGCGTGATGTTCCGTCGCAACTGGATTGCAGAAACGCATCCGGAAGAGGCCGACTACCTGATCGCCACAGAGCGCTGGCCTTGTGCCGACGGCACGACGGCCGTACCGGTTGATGAGGTCACGCGATTCGGTCGCCCGTTCGCCAAGATCTACGCGAATCGTCGCGGGCTCGGCGAGTGACGCCAAGTCAGGCGCGACTTGGCAATGGCATCTACTTCTTCGCCTGCGATTCAATCGGGGGCGCCGCAGCCTTTCGGCCCAACATGACCGGGCGACGTTTTCGCGGGAGGACTGCCTCACGCCGGCTCTCCTTGGCGCGATCGATCGCCACGGCGCGCGCCAGCCGCGTGATCATGTCGAGCTGGAGCCGCAGCTTGAGATGCAAGTTGAGCATGATGAGCAGGCTGATCACGACCCAGATATAGACGATGAGGTCGGAGCCGCGCCCGATTCCCACGAGGGCCGCAAGTGCTGTGGCGTGCTCTTGCATCCAGACGAAGTAGAGGCCGGCGAGCGCCGCGCCGCTCGCGAGCAGGCCGATGATCGGCACTGTCCGATGCGCAGACCAGGCGTAGACCAGAACCAACGTCAGAAGGGCCGTCAGCAACAGCTGCGCGATCATCGGTAGAGCCTCCGCGCAAACAGATCGATCAGGATGGTCAGCGCATCGGTGATGCGTTGACCCTTGCCGAGCGAATAGGCGCTGTACTCGATATTCACCGGCACTTCGACAATGCGCAGGCGGCTCAGCGCGATCTGGTGCAGGATCTCGGACGCGTGCGCCATTCGGTTCTGTCGCAAGGAGATCGCGCGGGCGCCGCGCGAGGTCATCGCCCGTAGACCATTGTGGGTATCGGTGACCGGCAGTCCGGTGCTTGCGCGCGTGAACCAGAGCGCGACGCTGAGCAGGATGCGGCGCGCCATCGGCAGATTTGCGGTCGCGCCGGTGAGAAAGCGGCTGCCGAGCGCGAAATCGATGCCGGGCTGCTCGATCGCCGCGAGCAGCGCCGCGATGGCCGCGGGGGAATGCTGGCCGTCGGCGTCGAACGTGACAAGCGCATCCGCACGCTGCTCGAGGGCGTAGTCGATGCCGGTCTGCAGCGCGGCGCCCTGTCCGAGGTTGATCGGATGCCGGACGACGACCGCGCCTGCGAGCGACGCGACGTCGCCGGTGCGGTCGCCGGAGCCATCATCGACCACGACGACGGTGTATCCGGCGCGGCGAATGCCGGACACGACGCTGCCGACCACCGGCGCTTCATTGTACGCCGCGACAACGACCCAAGGATTGCGAATCCGGCCGGTCATGTCTCATCCATCCGCAACAAGAACAACCCGTGGGAGGGCTCGTATCATGGGGACGCCTTGCTCAAGACCACGCGCATCGCGTCGAACAAGTTCACCGGAATTGCAAACCGGTTGCCGGTCGGGCTGGCCGCGATCTTGCGGTCGAGCATGCGACCGACCTGGAAGGCGATCAGTGAGAGCGGCACGAATTTCCAGGGGTGATCGGAACTCTCGACGCGAAGGCCGACCGAATGGGCCAGAGACGCGATGCTGTCGCGGTTGAAGAACCACAGGTGCTGCGGAGGCGTCATCAGGCGCCAGTGCGCGCCGGTCGACCGCGCCGCCAAGGAACCGAAGTCTCCGGTCGTCAGCACGATGATTCCGTCTGACCGGAGATGGTCCGCGAACAGCGCGAGGGCTTCCTGCGGGTCGGGCAGATGCTCGATGACGTCGAGCAGGACGATGACATCCAGGGTGCCAAGCGACTTGAGAGTAGCTTCGCTCAGCAGGCCGCAGACGACGTTCAAGCCGAGATCGCCAGCGTGCGCGGCAGCCGCCTCCACCGGCTCAATGCCGCTCACCTCAAATCCGGCGCGGCGGGCTTCATCGAGAAAGAAGCCGTAGGCGCAACCGATCTCGAGCAGGCGGCCCTGTGGCTTGCGGCGCTGGATGAATTCGACCGTGCGGGCGAACTCGCGCCGTAGCACGGGCTCGGCGCCGCGATAGTCGGCGTAGCCGTCGGACTGATGGCCGGAAAAGTAGCCATCGTCGTAATAGGCGAGGGGATCGAAGTTCGATGCCTCGGTGCGTCCCAGTCCGCAGTCACGACATTGAAAGATGTCGCAACCGTTCTTGGTGTAAAGCAACCGATGCGGCGTCGCCCGACTGCACGCGGGACACTCAAGCGTCAGCGCAGCTCGGTCGTTTCGCATCAGCACCTGCGTCCCCTCCAATGGCGCTTCTTCCGTGCGAAAAAACGCTTCCGACGCCGAACTGTTCCGCTCGGCGAACCGCCACGGGGTCGCAGGCTGCCTGGCTGGCCGCTGCGAAATAGATCGAGGATGGTCCACACTCTCGCCGGTGCAGCACGGTGAGACGGCGGTCGCCCGAGGGTACGACGCCGAAGCTACCGGGCGCTAGCGTCGTCACGCTGGCGCAACGTCAGCTGAGGCTGATCTCGAGCTGCTTGGGCGCGTTGTCGCCCAGGATGCTGGCGGGCTGCTCGTCCGTGAGCTCCAGCCTCTTCATGACCGATCGGATAGGAGGGCACGGCGTGCTCCCGGCTCCCTCGCCTTACTCCATCTGCACTTAATGATTCTGAAATTATACAGCAATCTCAATTACATAAGAGTTCGCAGCTTTGTTCTGGGGGCGCACCAAATATCCGCTATTCCACGACATTGTACGATACGGCTCCATTCGCGAGCGCCTTCCTGCTCGACGACTGATTGATCTTGCCGGCCGCCTGAGCAGTTGCCGCCTTGTGCTCATTCGCGCCCCGGTGACGGAGCTTCGAGCACTCATCGCGCCTTGGCGGGGCAATCCCGACCACGAATCAAGCGGCGAGCGTCCCTCATTTCCGCTATGATCAAGCCATGACGATCGGGATTACCGGACCCGGCCGGAAGGTACCACGGCAAAGTGGCGTGGTCAGGCTGATCGTTGCGGCCGTCGTCATCACGATTGGCCTGATCCTGCTCTCGCTCGCGAGCTACTTCCTGGTCGATTGGCTGTGGTTTTCCTCGATCGGCTACCTGCAGGTTTTCTTGACGGCGATCGGCGCCAAGGCGATCGTCTTTTTCGTTGTCTTGGCGGCGACCACCGTTTTCCTCTGGCTGAACGGAACGCTGGCGGCGCGGTTTGCCATCCAGCGGCCGCTACAGATCGCAGCCGCCCCGTGGAAGGTGCCCGATGTTACGCCGCCGCCCGATCCGTTGGTAATACTGCGCGATCAATTAATCCGGCCGCGGTTTATCGCGCTCGGTGCGGGTTTGCTCGGCGTGCTGGTTGCCGCAGGCGAAGCCGGCAATTGGGGTATCTTCCTGCAGTTTCTCTACCACGTGCCCTATGGCGCGGAGGATCCGCTCTACAACAAGGACATCGGCTTCTATCTCTTTTCGCTACCCGCCTATATGGCGATCAAGAACTGGATGCTGCTCGCAATCGTCCTGAGCGCGCTGTTTGCCGGAGCGATCTATTGGGCGCGCGGCGACATCGAATACGATCTTCACCACCGATCAATCTCGCCGACGGTGATCGCGCATGGCTCGGCGTTGGTTGGCCTTCTGTTCGCGGTGAAGGCCTGGTCCTATGGGCTCGACCGCTATCTGCTGCTCTACGGCGACAATGGTGTCGTGGTCGGGGCGAGCTACACCGATGTCCATCTGGGGCTGCCGGCTCTGTGGCTGATGATCGGGCTTTCGATCATCGCGGCGTTCATCGCATGGGCCAATTTGTGGGCGTGCACCTACCGGCTTCTTGCCGCCGGGGTCATCCTCGTCGGCGCCGGCTCTGTCGTGCTGTCGAGCCTCGTCCCTTCGCTGTTCCGGCATTTCGTCGTCAAACCGACGGAGTTGCAGCTGGAGAAGCCCTACATCGAACGCAACATCGCGCTCACCAGGCAGGCCTACAATCTCGACCGGATCGCAGCCAAGCCGTTTGCCGCCGAACAGAGGCTGACCTTCAAGACCCTGGAAGCGAACAAGGCGACCATCGACAACATCCGGCTCTGGGACTGGCTGCCGTTGTCGAATACCTACGCGCAGCTGCAGGAGATCCGTACCTACTACAAATTCCACGATCTTGACGTCGATCGCTATTGGCTCGACGGCTCCTACCAGAGCGTGATGCTTTCGGCTCGCGAACTGCGAGCCTCCCTGCTGCCGGCGAACGCCCAGACCTGGGTCAACCGCCACGTGCTGTTTACGCACGGCAACGGCGCGGTGATGAGCCCAGTCACCCGAAAGAGCACAGAAGGACTGCCGTTCTTCTATTTGCGCGATATTCCGCCCGTTGCCGACGGCGGTCCCAAGATCGACGAACCGCGCATCTATTTCGGCGAAGAGAGCGACGACTACGTCATCGTCAAGGCCAGCATCCCGGAGTTCGATTATCCGAAAGGGAAAGACAACGCCTACGCGGCCTATGACGGCATTGGCGGTATGCCGATTGGAGCATTGGGATGGAGAACGCTGTTCGCCTACTACTTCAACGACGCGAACCTGGTCCTTTCAAGCTACATCACGGCCGACAGCCGGATCATGATCCGGCGCAATATTACAGAACGGGTGCGCACGATCGCTCCATTCCTCAGGCTCGATCATGATCCCTATCTGGTCATCAGCAACGGGCGGATGTTCTGGATGCAGGATGCCTACACCACGAGCTCCTATTTCCCCTCCGCGCAGCCCGTGCCGGAGCTCGATCTCAACTACATCAGGAATTCGGTGAAAATTGTTGTCGATGCCTATAACGGGACCGTCGATTTTTATCTGATCGACCCACGCGACCCCATTGCAGCGACCTACCAGCGCATCTTTCCGAGCCTGTTCAAGCCGTTCATGACCATGCCGGCGGATTTGCAGACGCACATTCGCTATCCGGAGGATCTGTTCCTGATTCAGGCGCGGCTGTATCAGACCTACCACATGGAGCAGGCCGAAATTTTCTACAACCGCGAGGACTTCTGGCAGTTTCCGCGACAGCCGGGCGGCGACGGCACCTCGGTGATGACCCCCTATTACATCATCATGCGGCTGCCCGGCGAGCCGCAGGCCGAGTTTTTCCTGATGCTTCCCATGGTGCCGAGCCGCCGCGACAACATGATCGCGTGGCTCGCCGCGCGCTGCGACGCGCCCGACTACGGCAAGCTGATCGTCTATGAATTCCCCAAAGAAAAGCTCGTCTACGGGCCGTTCCAGATCGAGGCGCGGATCAATCAGACTACCGAGATCTCGCAACAGCTCACGCTATGGAACCAGATGGGCTCGCGCGTGATCCGCGGCGCGAATTTGCTTGTGATCCCGATCGACAACTCGATCCTTTATGTATCGCCACTCTATTTGCGAGCGGAGCACGGACATCTGCCGGAGCTGAAGCGCGTGATCGCAGCCTACGGTGAGCATGTCGTGATGAAGGAGACGCTCGCTGATGCGCTGGCCGCGTTGTTTGCAGAGCCCGGTGCGGTGCCGGAGGTTTCAAACGCAATGGAAACGGTGTCCCGTGCGGGCGGGGCGGCGAGTCCGGCGCAGCAGGCGCTCGATCGCTACAACCAGGCGATAGAGCGATTGAAGGCCGGAGACTGGAAAGGGTTCGGCACGCAGTTCGATGCCCTGCGCGAGCCCCTGGAGGAAATGAACCGGCGCTCCGTCGGCCACTAATGGCCCCGGGGAATTGTGAGCGTGGACGCGCGCCTCAACCGGGTATTGTTAAAGGTTACATTGCAATTTCAATCACATAAGAGTTCGCAGTTTTGTTCTGGGTGGCGCGCCAAAATCCACGATATTCCGCGATATTTTGCGATGGGAGCCCCGATTGGGAGTGGCAGCCCCTCGATCGACTGATCCTGCAAGCGGTGGTGGGCAGGAGTCTCGCCTTGGCTCGGTGACTTTGCCAGTTCTTCGGGGTTTCTTAGACGCCTGTCGACTGCAAACGCGATTTGTCCATCTACCGGCGTCCATTCGTCGCCACACACGATTTGCTCATTCCCGCTCCATCATGTCGGCGATCGCCTTGATGCGGCTTCTGGCGTATTTCGGCAGGCCGGCGCTCAGCGAATTGCCGCTGTTGAAGGAGCTCTTGCCCATCAGCAGTTGCGCGGGCACGAGGTTCCGCAGAATGGGTGTATTGCTGTATT
>NZ_JAQOSR010000054.1:0-48231 GCF_046718885.1 Bradyrhizobium sp. UFLA01-814
ATCCTAAGTCTCGTGGGCTCGGAGATGTGTATAAGAGACAGTCTTCGGACAGTGCGTCCGAGACATCGAAGCGCAAATCGAACGGCGCGGACGGATCGAGGAAGCGCGTCACCGCGGCGAACGGCACGGTCAGCCGCTCGGGAATCCCGCCGAACGACAGGCCGACCTCGAAGCGATCCTCGGTCACCACCAGATCCCAGAACTGGTGCTGCAGGATGATGGTCATCTCCTCGGGGTATTGCGCGAGCAGCCGGGGCGACAGCTTCACGCCGTCGCCGTGCGACAGGAAGGTGATGTAGAAATGATGCTCACCCGGCAGGCCATGTTCGGCGGCGTCGGACAACACCCGGCGCAGCACCCCGCGCAGCGCATCGCGCGCCAGCACGTCATATCGGATGTGATCGGTCGCCATGGTGATCCTGTCGCTTCGAAAATGCCCGCCGGGGCGACGCCGGACCGTCCGACTCGCCCTTTTGCCATGCTACCCCGCCGGGAGCCGGAAATCAGCAGGGCTGGCCGCTGAAATGCGCGCGGACGCCCGATTGGGAAACAAGGAATGAAGTGGAGGCTTCTGTTGCCAGGTGCCTCCGAACCCCGCCTAGCGGAGCTTAACCCGCTAGGACTTTAAGATGGTCTTTCAAACTGCGTTACGCAGCCTGAGCAACCGGAGCAAAGTTGTCGTTGGCAACTATTGCATTGGCCCGATGTCGGCGGAACCATACCGAGAAAAAACACGCCCTTTACGCCCTCGTCGATCCTATTTCGCCCCCGCCGAAAGCCACCGCGACGGATGGGTTTTGGTGGAGGCGCCGGGTACCGCCCCCGGGTCCGAATGGTTTATTGCGACGGTCATTTATTTCCATAGCCGGCGAACCGGCACTCCCAATATAGCGGCAAAGTCGTAGAAAAACAGAGCCGATTCAGGCCCTTTCAGCTGTGAAAACACACCAAATTGGGTTGGCCCGGCTCCCGGCACCGTTCTAGATTTTGTCCATGTCCCCGGAATCCCCGCCGGTTGCCGCCCCGGCGCCGGATGCCTCCACACCATCGCCGCCCCACCAGCCCGGCCTGCTCGAGCTGTTCCTGGCCTTTGCCAAGATGTCGCTGGCCGGCTTTGGCGGGGTTCTGGTCTGGGCCCGGCGCGCGATCGTCGAGCAACACCGCTGGATGACCGCGGAGGAGTTCAACGAGACCTTCGCGCTGTGCCATTTCCTGCCAGGTCCGAACATCGTCAACCTGTCGTTCGTGTTCGGCTCGCGCTTTCGCGGCATAGCCGGCGGGCTCGCGGCCTTCGCCGGGCTGGTCGGGCCGCCGATGGTGATCGCGACCATCCTTGCCGCGCTCTATGCCCGTTACGGCGACATCGATGTGCTGCGCCGGACGCTCGCCGGCGTCGCCTGCGCCGCGGTCGGGCTGCTGTTCGCCGTCGTCTTCAAGATGATGATGCCGCTCCTGAAGCGGCGCGATGTCACGGGCCTCGTCATTTTGGCTGCGGTTTTCGTCGCGATCGGACTGATCCGGTGGCCGCTCCAGATCGTGCTGCTGGTGGCGATCCCGCTCAGTATTGCGACGACGGTCCTGGCCCGCCGCATGGTGCGGGCATGAGCTCGGGGTCCAACCCGATCGCAGCGCTGGTCTGGACCTTCGGGCTGATGTCGCTGTTTGCGGTCGGCGGCGCCAATTCGGCGATTCCCGAAATGCACCGTGCCGCCGTCGACGTGCATCACTGGCTGACCGACAAGCAGTTCGCCGACGTATTCGCGATCTCGCAGCTCTCGCCGGGGCCGAATGTGCTGATCGTGACCTTGATAGGCTATTCTGTCGCAGGCGTCGCCGGGGCGTTGGCCGCGACGGTGGCGATGTGCGGACCGACCGCGCTGCTTGCCTATTATGTGAGCCGTTTCCTCGATCGCTCGCGCGACGCGCGCTGGCCGGCGATCATCCAGGCGGCACTGGTTCCGTTGTCGATCGGTCTGATGGCGGCGTCCGGCCTGATCGTGGCGCAGACCTCAGACCAAAGTTGGATCGCGGTCCTGATCACCATTGTCGCGGCCGCGCTTGCTTTTGCGACGCGGATCAACCCTTTGTGGATGTTGCTGGCCGGAGGCCTCTTGGGTTTCGCTGGCGTTATCTGACGAAAATCGCTAGCAAGGCTTTCGGTCAACGGACCGCAAGCCAGCCATTCAATCAAAACGGGCGGGACAGCCCTGACGGGGGAAGCGAAGTCATGAGCGATACGCCGAGCGAGGCGCCGGTCAAATCGATCTTGCCGAAATGGGTGCGCGGTCCGCAGGACTTTGTCGGCGGGCTCGCCATGGTGGCGGTTGCGCTGTTTGCTTTGTGGGCCTCGAGCGATTTGCAGGGCATGCACGGATTTTCGTTCGGCGCCGGAACCGCGCCGCGCATGTTCGCCGTGCTGCTGCTGTTGCTCGGCGGTGGTGTCGCGCTGATGGGAGTTCTGCAGGCCGGCCCGCATATCGCGGCCTATTCCTGGCGCGGCCCGTTGTTCGTATCCGCGGCGATCGTGTTCTTCGCATTGGCGATCCGGCCGCTCGGGCTTGTGGTCTCCGCCTTTGCCGCCTTCATGATCGCGGCAATGGGCTCGCAGGAGACGAAATTGGTCGAGGCCGTCATTGTCGGCGCCTGTCTGACCCTCGGCTGCGCGCTGCTGTTCCCCTATGTGCTGGGACTTCCGATGCCGATGTTCCCGCGTTTCCTGATCCAGTGAGGGCGTGATGGAACTGTTCGCCAATCTCGCCCACGGTTTCGCGGTCGCATTCTCGCCGATCAACCTTCTGATGTGCCTGATCGGCGCGCTGGTCGGCACGCTGGTCGGTGTGCTGCCGGGCATCGGCACCATCGCCACCGTGGCCATGCTGCTGCCGATCACCTTCGGCCTGCCGCCGGTCGGTGCGCTGATCATGCTCGCCGGCATCTATTACGGTGCGCAATATGGCGGCTCGACCACCTCGATCCTGGTCAATATTCCAGGCGAGGCGACCTCCGTGGTCACCGCGCTTGACGGCCACCAGATGGCCAAGCAGGGCCGCGCCGGTCCGGCTCTGGCGATCGCCGCGATCGGCTCGTTCTTCGCCGGCTGCGTCGCGACCGTGCTGATCGCCGTGCTCGGCGCGCCGCTGACCAAGCTCGCGCTGGCATTCGGCCCGGCTGAATATTTCTCGCTGATGGTGCTCGGCCTGATCTTCGCGGTGGTGCTCGCCAAGGGCTCGGTGCTGAAGGCAATCGCGATGATCGTGTTCGGCCTGTTGCTGTCGATGGTCGGCTCCGACATCGAGACCGGCGCCTCGCGCATGGCCTTCAACATCCCCGAGCTCGCCGACGGTCTCGGCTTTGCCACCGTGGCAATGGGCGTGTTCGGCTTCGCGGAGATCATTCGCAACCTCGACCACGGCGCCGAGATGAACCGCAACCTGGTCCAGCAGAAGATCACCGGCCTGATGCCGACCAGGAAGGACCTCGCGGATTCCACGCCGGCGATCCTGCGCGGCACGGTGCTCGGCTCGATCCTCGGCATCCTGCCGGGCGGCGGCGCCGTGATCGCCTCGTTCGCGGCTTATACGCTGGAGAAGAAGCTGGCGAAGGATCCGAAGCGGTTCGGCCGCGGCGCGATCGAGGGCGTGGCGGCGCCGGAAAGCGCCAACAACGCCGCGGCGCAGACCTCGTTCATCCCGCTGCTTACGCTCGGCATCCCGCCGAACGCGGTGATGGCGCTGATGGTCGGCGCGATGACCATTCACGGCATCGTGCCGGGTCCGCAGGTGATGCAGAAGCAGCCCGATCTGGTCTGGGGCATGATCGCCTCGATGTGGATCGGCAATCTGATGCTGATCATCATCAAC
The DNA here is from genome assembly GCF_046718885.1 of Bradyrhizobium sp. UFLA01-814. NCBI lineage: Bacteria > Pseudomonadati > Pseudomonadota > Alphaproteobacteria > Hyphomicrobiales > Nitrobacteraceae > Bradyrhizobium > Bradyrhizobium sp. UFLA01-814. Next base: position 3,861 of record NZ_JAQOSR010000054.1, read on the forward strand.
CTGCCGCTGGTGGGCATCTGGGTCCGTCTGCTGCGCGTGCCGTACCGGCTGATGTTCCCCTCGATCGTGGTGTTCTGCGCGATCGGCATCTACTCGGTGAACAACGCGCCGGTCGACGTCGTGCTCGCAGGCGTGTTCGGCCTCGTCGGTTATTGGCTGATCAAGCATGATTTCGAGCCGGCACCGCTGCTGCTCGGCATGGTGCTGGGCCCGCTGATGGAGGAGAACCTGCGTCGCGCGCTGTTGATCTCGCGCGGCGACTGGAGCGTGTTCGTCTCGCGGCCGCTGTCGGCGGTGCTGCTGGCGATCGCGGCCGGTCTCCTGGTGCTGGCCGTGCTGCCGACCTTGCGTGCCAAGCGCGACGAAGTGTTCGTCGAATCCGAGGGCTGAGCATGATCCGGAAAAGTGTGAAGCGGTTTTCCGGATAGATCATGCTCAAACAGCGAGCCGCCGGCCCTGCGTCGGCGCGCCGCAGGCGGAAGTCGAATCGACACTCGATGTCGTCCCGTGAAATGAAAATGCCGGCCGATTTGGCCGGCATTTTTATTGGTCAAACGTTCCGGGAGGAATTGAGATGATGTCCATTCGCTCGCTTGCGGGCGCATGCCTTTCGGCATTTGTAGCGCTCGGCGCATTCGCCATGCCGGCGTCCGCGCAAAATTATCCGACCCGCACCATCACCATGATCGTGCCGTTCGCAGCCGGCGGCCCGACCGACGTTATCTCGCGCATCGTCACCGCGAACATGGCGCAGACGCTGGGACAGAGCATCGTGATCGAGAACGTGGTTGGCGCCGGCGGCACCACCGCCACGACGCGCGCCGCACGCGCCGCCAATGACGGCTATACGTTGATCACAGGGCATATGGGCACGCACGCCGCCTCCGTGCCGCTCTATCCGAAGCTTGCCTATCACCCGGAAAAGGATTTCGAGCCCGTCGCGCTGCTCGCCGGCACGCCGATCCTGATCCTTGCCCGCAAGGACTTTCCGCCGAAGGATCTCAAGGAATTCGTCACCTACGTGAAGGCCAATGCCGAGAAGGTCAACGCCGCGCATGCCGGCATCGGCTCGGTCTCGCACGCCTCCTGCGAACTCCTGAACTCGATCCTCGGCATCAAGCCGGTCGGCGTGCCCTTCAACGGCACCGGCCCGGCCATGAATGCGCTGGTCGCCGGCCAGGTCGACTACATGTGCGACCAGATCGTCAACGCGGTGCCGCAGATCAACGCCGGCACCATCAAGGCCTATGCGGTCGCCACCCCCGAGCGCAACCCGTCGCTGCCCAATGTGCCGACCACGACGGAAGCCGGTTTGCCGGCATTCCAGGCCCAGGCCTGGAATGCGATTTTCGCGCCGAAGGGAACTTCGCCCGCCATCATCGCCACATTGAATGCCGCGGCCATCAAGGCGCTCGACGATGAGAACGTCCGCAAGCGCCTGCTTGAGCTCGGCAGCGTGATCCCGGCGCCGGCCAACCGCACGCCGGAGGCGCTCGCGACCCTCGTCAAGAACGAGATCGCGAAGTGGACGCCGGTGCTCAAGCCGGCAACTTAATCCAGCACGATCAAGTGGATAGGACAGGGGCGGGACGCGAGCTCCGCCCCTTGTCGTTTGGCGCGGAGTGCTCATTTTTCAGGGTATAATCGGCGCGTTCAGCCGAATCAGCGTGCCGACCGGCGGCCTTGGCCGCTACATTGGCCGTTCTCTGGAAAGCCCGAAACAGACGCCATGAACCAGTATCACGACCTGCTCGAACGCATCCTCGCCGACGGTGCCGAGAAGCACGACCGCACCGGCACCGGGACGCTGTCGATCTTCGGTCATCAGATGCGTTTCAACCTCGCGGCCGGCTTCCCGATGCTGACCACCAAGCGGCTGCCGCTGAAGGCGATCGTGCACGAGCTGCTATGGTTCCTCGCCGGCGACACCAACATCAAATATCTCAACGACAACGGCGTCACGATCTGGGACGAATGGGCCGACGCCAACGGCGACCTCGGTCCGGTGTACGGCTCGCAATGGCGGTCGTGGCCCGCGCCGGATGGCCGCAGCATCGACCAGATCGCTGGCGTGGTCGAGATGATCAAGCGCAATCCGGACTCGCGGCGGCTGATCGTCAGCGCCTGGAATCCGGCCGAGGTCGACAAGATGGCGCTGCCGCCGTGCCATTGCCTGTTCCAGTTCTATGTCGCCAACGGCAAATTGTCCTGTCAGCTCTATCAGCGCTCGGGCGACGTCTTCCTCGGCGTGCCCTTCAACATCGCCTCCTATGCGCTGCTCACCATGATGGTCGCGCAGGTGACCGGGCTCAAGCCCGGCGATTTCGTGCACTCGCTCGGCGACGCGCACCTCTACTCGAACCATCTCGAGCAGGCGCGCCTGCAACTGACGCGGCCGACGCGGCCGTTGCCGACGATGGCGATCAATCCGGACGTGAAGGATATCTTCGCGTTCCGCTACGAGGACTTCAAACTCGAAGGTTACGACCCGCATCCGCACATCAAGGCCGAGGTGGCGGTATGAGTTGCGGTCCGAGGGATTGAATGTCGCTGACGATCCGCCGCGCGCGGCCCGATGAGGCCGGACTGGTGTTCTCGCTGGTCCGCGAACTTGCCGAATACGAAAAGCTTCTGCATGAGGTTCACGCCAGCGAGGCCGATATCGCCGACGCGCTGTTCGGCGCCAATCCGCGGCTTTATTGCGACATCGCGGAATGGAACGGCGAGCCTGCCGGCTTCGCGGTCTGGTTCGTCAACTTCTCGACCTTCGCCGGCCGTCACGGCATCTATCTCGAAGACCTCTTCGTGCGTCCGGCGCTGCGCGGCATGGGCATCGGCAAGGCGCTGCTCGTGCATCTGGCGAAGCAATGCCTCGCCAATGGCTGGTCGCGCCTGCAGTGGGCGGTGCTCGACTGGAACGCGCCGTCGATTGCATTCTACAAGTCGCTCGGCGCCGAGATGATGGACGAATGGACGATTTGCCGCGTCTCCGGCGAGGCGCTGTTGACGCTCGCGGAAGGGATGCGCTGATGGAGATCGTGCTCGTCGTAGCGGTCGCCGAGAACGGCGTGATCGGGAGCGACAACGCTATTCCGTGGCGGCTGAAATCCGACCAGCAGCGCTTCAAGGCGATCACGCTGAACAAGCCCGTCGTGATGGGGCGCAAGACCTTTGAGTCCCTGCGCAGGCCGCTGCCGGGCCGCACCAACATCGTGGTGACGCGCGATGCCAACTACCGCGCGGGCGGCGCCATCGTCACGACGTCGTTTGAAAACGCCCGCGCTATTGCGCTTGGTGACGCGCTGCGGCGTTTCGCCACTGAGATTGCAATCATCGGTGGCGCGGAAATCTACGCGCAGTGGATCGGCACCGCCGATCGCCTTGAGATCACCGAGGTCCACGCCCGGCCGGACGGCGACACGCGGTTCGACAAAATCGATGCGCAGCAATGGGACGAGGTGGCGCGCGTGCGAAATCCCGCAGGTCCGGACGACAGTGCCGACTTCTCCTATGTGACATATCGTCGGCGCGGCCGGGGTTAACCAATGTTTGCATTGACAATTATGCCCCGGCGCATAGCTCGTCCGGCCAGGAAGCTTGCGTTGTAAGGGCCCTAGCGGTCCCCTATAACCGGGCCGGACATTCGAGGCCGGGCGTCCCGTCCGGACTTGCCGAGGAGATGTTTGATGCCGTGGAAAAATCAAGGCGGGGGGCCCTGGGGCTCGGGCCCGAAAGGGCCATGGGGCACCGGTCCGCAGTCAGCCGGGCCAAGGCCGCCGGATCTTGAGGATCTGCTGCGGCGCGGCCAGGACCGCCTGCAGCAGTGGCTGCCCGGCGGGCATTTCAGCGGCATGGGCGTCGCGCTGGTGCTGGTCGCCGCGCTGGCGATCTGGTTCGCGACCGGCATCTTCCGCGTGCAGTCCGAAGAGCTCGGCGTCGTGCTGCGCTTCGGCAAATATGTCCGCGATGCGCAGCCGGGCCTGCGCTATCACCTGCCATATCCGATTGAGACAGTGCTGCTGCCGAAAGCGCTGCGCGTCAACACGATCTCGATCGGCATGACCCTGATCGACGATCCCGCTCGCCGCGGCCGCACCATGCGCGACGTGCCGGAAGAGAGCCTGATGCTGACCGGCGACGAGAACATCGTCGACGTCGACTTCACGGTGCTGTGGCGCATCAAGCCGGGTGGGGCCGGCGCCTATCTGTTCAACATCCAGAATCCCGAAGGCACCGTGAAGGCGGTTGCCGAAAGCGCGATGCGTGAGGTGATCGGCCGCTCGCAGATCCAGCCGATCCTGACCGGGGCGCGCAATGTCACCGAGCAGAGCGTCCAGGAGCTGATGCAGAGGACGCTCGATACCTACAACGCGGGCATCCAGATCACGCAGGTGCAGATGCAGAAGGTCGATCCGCCGGCGCAGGTGATCGACGCATTCCGCGACGTGCAGGCGGCGCGCGCCGACCTCGAGCGCAAGCAGAACGAGGCACAGACCTACGCCAACCGGATCGTGCCGGAAGCGCGCGGTCGTTCCGCGCAGATCCTGCAGGCCGCCGAAGGCTACAAGGAGCAGGCGGTCGCCGACGCCAAGGGCCAGAGCGCACGCTTCCTGAAAGTCTATGAAGAGTACAAGAAGGCACCCGACGTGACGCGCGAGCGCATCTATCTGGAGACCATGGAAAAAGTGCTCGGCGGCTCCGAGAAGCTGGTTTATGACGGCGGCCCGGGCCAGAACATCGTGCCCTACCTTCCGCTCGGCGAACTGACGCCGCGGCGTCCGGCGGCACCGGCCACGACCGGCCAGCAGCAGGGAGCCACCCGATGAGGTCCCCCGTCACCGGCATTGTGTCCCTGATCATCCTCTTCATTGTGCTCGCCGTCGGCTACAGCTCGGTGTTCACCGTGCAGCAGACCGAGCAGACCATTGTCTTGCGGTTCGGCGAGCCGGTCGACATCGTCACCGAGCCCGGTCTGCACTTCAAGGCGCCATGGAATTCGGTGATCAACGTCGACAAGCGCATCCTCGATCTGGAAAACCCGTCGCAGGAGGTGATCGCCTCCGACCAGAAGCGGCTCGTGGTCGATGCCTTCGCGCGCTATCGCATCAAGAATGCGTTGCGCTACTACACCAGCGTCGGCTCGATCCAGGCAGCCAATCTGCAGCTGACCACGCTGCTGAACGCGGCGCTGCGCCGCGTGCTCGGCGAGGTCAACTTCATCACCGTGGTGCGTGACGATCGCGAGAAGCTGATGCAGCGGATTCGCGAGCAGCTCGACAGGGAAGCGGACGGATACGGCATCGAGGTCGTCGACGTCCGAATCCGCCGCGCCGACCTGCCGGAGCAGAACAGCCAGGCCGTCTACAACCGGATGAAGACCGAACGTGAGCGCGAGGCGGCCGAGTTCCGTGCCCAGGGTGACCAGAAGGCTCAGGAGATCCGCTCCAGGGCCGACCGCGAAGCGACCGTGATCGTCGCCGAGGCGAACTCGGCCGCGGACCAGACCCGCGGTGCGGGCGATGCCGAGCGCAACCGCCTGTTCGCCGAAGCCTATGGCAAGGACAAGGACTTCTTCGCGTTCTATCGCTCGATGACGGCTTATGAGAACGGCCTGCGATCCAGCGACACGCGTTTCCTGTTGCGGCCGGACTCGGAATTCTTCAGATACTTCGGCGGTGCAAATGGCAGGTTGCCTGAGGCGGCCGCCACGCCGAAACAGTAACGTCACGACTTGAACATCGGGACTTGGCGGCGATGCGGATGACGCTTCGCCGCCGACCAAAAACAACAAGTATCGAGCGGGAGGCTGCCATCCGATGAAGTCCATAGCGTTCGGCGACTTCCTCATCGGGTTGGGAATCCTGTTCGTGCTTGAAGGCATCCTGTTCGCGGCAAGCCCCGCCTGGATGCGCCGGGCGATGAAGAGCGCGCTGGCGACGCCCGACAACATCCTGCGCATCGTCGGTATCGGCTCGGCGGTCGCCGGGCTTGTGCTGATCTGGGTGGTGCGGAGATAGTCGCCGTTCCGGAGCATGCGAAGCATGACCGCCAATGCGCGATTGCGCATCGGGGAACCTTGAGATTCCCCAAGGCGCAATTGCGCCTCTGGGGTTCGGCCCTGTCGGGCCGCCCCGGAATGACGAGCAAGACTGAACATAATCGTGAGCCTCTCGCAGCCGGTTTTTCGCCGAAATGCCGGGGTGAGATGCTTGCGCCGTATGCCCGTTCGGGCGCACTCTGTAACCAGCTCATTTGAACCCGTTTGCCTGGAGAAACTCCGACATGACCGCTGCCAGACCAGCCCTGAGCCGCCGCTTCCGCATGATGGGAGCCGCGATCTCGATCGGTGCTGCGAGCATGCTGAGCTCCGTGCCGGCGTTCGCACGCGGTCCTGAAGGCATCGCCGACATCGCCGAGAAGGTGATCGACGCCGTCGTCAACATCTCGACGTCGCAGACCGTCGAGGCCAAGGACAGGACGATGCCGCAGCTGCCGCCGGGCTCGCCGTTCGAGGAATTCTTCGACGACTTCTTCAAGAACCGCCGCGGGCCGCCTGGCAAGGGCGGCGACAAGAGCGGTGAGTTCCAGCCACGCAAGACCAACTCGCTCGGCTCGGGCTTCATCGTCGACACCGCGGGCATCGTCGTCACCAACAACCACGTCATCGCCGACGCCGACGAGATCAACGTCATCCTCAACGACGGCACCAAGATCAAGGCCGAGCTGGTCGGCGTCGACAAGAAGACCGACCTCGCGGTCCTGAAATTCAAGCCGTCGAAGCCGCTCACCGCGGTCAAGTTCGGCGACAGCGACAAGATCCGGCTCGGCGACTGGGTGGTCGCGATCGGCAACCCGTTCAGCCTCGGCGGCACGGTGACCGCGGGCATCGTCTCGGCCAAGAACCGCGACATCAGCCAGGGCCCGTATGACAGCTACATCCAGACCGACGCCGCCATCAACCGCGGCAATTCCGGCGGTCCGCTGTTCAACCTCGATGGTGAGGTGATTGGCGTTAACACGCTGATCATCTCGCCGACCGGCGGTTCGATCGGCCTCGGCTTCGCGGTGCCGTCGAAGACCGTGGCCGGCGTCGTCGACCAGCTGCAGAAATTCGGCGAGCTGCGCCGGGGCTGGCTCGGCGTGCGCATCCAGCAGGTCACCGACGAGATCGCCGACAGCCTCAACATCAAGCCGGCGCGCGGCGCGCTGGTTGCCGGTGTCGACGACAAGGGGCCGGCCAAGCCGGCGGGCATCGAACCCGGCGACGTCGTCGTCAAGTTCGACGGCAAGGACGTCAAGGATCCCAAGGATCTGTCGCGCATCGTTGCCGACACGGCGGTCGGCAAGGAAGTCGACGTCGTCGTCATCCGCAAGGGCAATGAGGAGACCCGCAAGGTCACGCTCGGCCGGCTCGAGGACAACGAGAAGGTTCAGCAGGTGAACGCCAAGTCGAAGGACGACACCGCCGAGAAGCCGGTGACCCAGAAGGCGCTCGGTCTCGACCTCGCGGCGCTGAGCAAGGACCTGCGCACCAAGTACAAGATCAAGGACAGCGTAAAGGGCGTCGTCGTCACCAGCGTCGACGGCAACTCCGATGCCGCCGAGAAGCGGCTGTCGGCGGGCGATGTCATCGTCGAGGTGGCGCAGGAGGCGGTGTCGAGTGCCGCCGACATCAAGAAGCGCGTCGATCAGCTCAAGAAGGACGGCAAGAAGTCCGTGCTGCTGCTGGTCTCGAACGGCGACGGCGAACTGCGCTTCGTCGCGCTCGGCGTGCAGTAGGCGTGTCGTCCCGGCGAAAGCCGGGACCCATACCCCGCGGCCTCTCTTGTTGAGGAAGTGGGCAACGGCTTTTCCAGGTAACCGGCATCGGTGGTTATGGGTCCCGGCTCCGTGCGCAAGCGCGCACTCGGCCGGGACGACGCCGAGGATCAATTCTCGACGAACTCATCCCGCCGATAGCCCTGCGCGTACAGCAGCGCGGTGAGATCGCCGTGGTCGATCCGGACCGCGGCCGCGGCCGCGACCGCCGGCTTGGCGTGATAGGCAACGCCGAGGCCCGCAGCCTGGATCATGCCGAGATCGTTGGCGCCGTCGCCCACTACCAGCGTGTCGAGGTCGTCGAGATCGAAGGATTCGGTGAGCTCGATCAGGGTGGCGAGTTTGGTGGCGCGGCCGAGGATCGGTTCGACCACCTCGCCGGTCAACTTGCCGCCTGCGACCTGCAGCTGGTTGGCGCGGTTCTCCTGAAAGCCGACCTTCGCCGCGACCACCTTGGTGAACAAGGTGAAGCCGCCCGAGATCAGGCAAGTATAGGCGCCGTGCGCGCGCATGGTCATGACCAGTTCGCGGCCGCCCGGCGTCAGCGTGATGCGCTTGTCGAGCACCTCGTCGACCACGCTGACCGGCAGGCCCTTGAGCAGCGCCACCCGCTCGCGCAGCGCGGACTCGAACTCGATCTCGCCGCGCATCGCGCGCTCGGTGATAGCAGCGACATGTGCCTTGAGCCCGGCGAAGTCGGCGAGCTCGTCGATGCACTCCTGGCCGATCATGGTGGAATCCATGTCGGCCAGAAAAAGCTTCTTGCGCCGGGCGATGCGAGGCTGCACGACAATGTCGATCGGCAGGTCGCCGCGGGCCTGGCGAAGGCGTTCCTCGATCGCCTTGATACCGTCCCTGCTGCTGTCCTCGCTTTCGAACGGAATGTCGGCGGCGACTTCGTTGGACAGCCACTGCGCCGGGCCGGGTGAGGGCAGCACGGCCCGCGCACCGTCGACGATGGTGGAGTCGAGCGCGGGGCTTGCAGGATTGCAGATCAGCGTGGCAACGAGGGACATGCAGGCGCATTCGGGATTGTTGAACAAGGCAGTGCTTATCGCAGGGCCGACCGCCAGCGGCAAGTCGGCGCTGGCACTCGAACTCGCGCAGCGGACCGGCGGGGTCGTGATCAACACCGACTCCATGCAGGTCTATCGTGACCTCCGGATCATCACGGCGCGGCCGACCGCAGGCGAAGAGGCGCTGGTTCCGCACCGGCTCTACGGCCATGTCGACGCCGGCGTGAATTTCTCCGCCGGCGCCTGGGTGACTGACGCGGCGAAGGTGCTCGGCGAGGCGCGTGCGCAAGGACGGCTGCCGATCTTCATCGGCGGCTCGGGCCTTTATTTCAAGGCGCTGACGCGCGGCTTATCGGCGGTGCCGCCGATCCCGGCTGATGTGCGCGACGACGTGCGCGCACGGCTCGAGCAGCGCGGCGTCGAGGCGCTGCATGCCGAGCTTGCAGTGCGCGACCCGGTGTCGGCCGAGCGGCTGAAGCCCCGCGACCGCACCCGCATCGCGCGCGCGCTCGAGGTCGTCGAGGCCACCGGCCGCCCACTGCCGGATTGGCATCGCGAGGGCCTGCCGCCACTGCTGCCGCCGGGCGATTTTCATGCGCTGTTTCTCGCGCCGGAGCGCGAGACGCTCTATGCACGGATCGACGCCCGGTTCGGTGTCATGCTCGATACCGGCGCGCTCGACGAGGTCGCGGCGCTGGCGGCCCGTGGGCTCGATCCGCTGCTGCCGGCGATGAAGGCCCATGGGGTGCCGGCGCTGATCCGGCACCTCAAGGGCGAGATCAGCCGCGAGGAGGCGGCTGAGATCGGCCGGGCCGACACCCGCCATTATGCGAAGCGCCAGTTCACCTGGTTTCGCCATCAGCTCCCGGAGTTCGACTGGGTGGTGCCGGAAGCTGGCGGGGAATGGCTGGAGAGCCGGGTCCCGTAGCCCGGATGAAGCGCAGCGCAATCCGGGGACCCCGCCGCGGGAGACGCTGGTCCCGGATTTCGCTTCGCTTCATCCGGGCTACGGACCCCGCCGAGCTGCTGGCAGCGCACGCCCGTCAGCCATGCGCGTTCGCCTGCGCAAAAACGCTCGCCGAACGAGCGGAACCCCGGTAGAGTACGGAAATCGCGAAAGTGCTTGCCTTGCCTTGACATTCAGGCTTTGGCCGCTATGTTCGCGCAACCTTTGGGAAGACTGGGTCGTCTCATGCGCAACATTATTACCAAACTGCTTATCGCCGTCGTACCCAGGCACACCGCCGGGGATGGCTAGCGGCCATCCAAATTCGGGCGGTGTGCATGGGGCCTCTAGGGCCCCTTTTTATTGCCCGAAGCCGAACTGACGAGAACTGACAAAAGCCGCGCAAAAACCAGCGCATCCGGAGCGAACCATGACCGACAAGAGCCACGATCCCAATCAGATGACCGGCGCCGCGATGATCGTGCGCGCGCTCATCGATCACGGCGTGCAGCATGTCTTCGGCTATCCCGGCGGTGCGGTGCTTCCGATCTACGACGAGATCTTCCAGCAGAGCGAGGTCGAGCACATCCTGGTCCGCCACGAGCAGGGCGCCGGCCATGCCGCCGAAGGCTATGCGCGCTCGACCGGCAAGCCCGGCGTGGTGCTGGTGACGTCGGGCCCGGGCGCCACCAACATGGTGACGCCGCTGACCGACGCGCTGATGGATTCGATCCCGCTGGTCTGCATCACCGGCCAGGTGCCGACCCACCTGATCGGCAACGACGCCTTCCAGGAGTGCGACACGGTCGGCATCACGCGGCCCGCCACCAAGCACAACTGGCTGGTTCGCGACGTCAACGACCTCGCCAGGGTGCTGCACGAGGCTTTCTATGTCGCCACCACCGGCCGGCCCGGCCCGGTCGTGGTCGACGTGCCGAAGGACGTGCAGTTTGCGACCGGCACCTATCATCCGCCGCGCAAGTCGGACGTGCACATCTCCTACACGCCGCGCGTCAAGGGCGACGCGACCCAGATCCGCAAGGCGGTGGCGCTGCTCGCCAACGCAAAGCGTCCGGTGATCTATTCCGGCGGCGGCGTGATCAATTCGGGTCCCGAGGCCTCGAAACTGCTGCGCCAGCTGGTGGAGGCGACCGGCTTCCCGATCACCTCGACCCTGATGGGGCTGGGCGCCTATCCCGCCTCGGGCCCGAACTGGCTCGGCATGCTGGGCATGCACGGCACCTACGAAGCCAACATGACGATGCATGATTGCGACGTCATGCTGTGCGTCGGCGCGCGCTTCGACGACCGCATCACCGGCCGTACCGACGCGTTCTCGCCGGGCTCGAAGAAGATCCACATCGACATCGACCCGTCCTCGATCAACAAGAACATCCGCGTCGACGTGCCGATCATCGGCGACGCCGGCAACGTGCTCGGCGATTTGCTGCAGGTGTTCAAGGCGGAAGCCAAGAAGCCGGACATCAAGTCGTGGTGGCAGCAGATCGCGCAATGGCGCGCGCGCAACTCGCTGTCCTACCGCAAGAACAACGATATCATCCTGCCGCAATACGCGATCCAGCGCCTGTTCGAGCTGACCCGCGGCAAGGACACCTACATCACGACCGAGGTCGGTCAGCACCAGATGTGGGCCGCGCAGTTCTTCGGCTTCGAGGAGCCGCACCGCTGGATGACCTCGGGCGGTCTCGGCACCATGGGCTACGGCCTGCCGGCCGCGGTCGGCGTGCAGGTGGCGCATCCGGACAGCCTGGTGATCGACATCGCCGGCGACGCCTCGGTGCAGATGACGATCCAGGAGATGTCGACGGCGGTCCAGTTCGAGCTGCCGATCAAGATCTTCATCCTGAACAACCAGTACATGGGCATGGTTCGGCAATGGCAGCAGCTGCTGCACGGCAACCGCCTGTCGCACTCGTACTCCGAGGCGCTGCCGGACTTCGTCAAGCTCGCCGACGCCTATGGCTGCGTCGGCCTGCAGGCGACCAAGCCGTCCGATCTCGACGGCGCGATCAAGGAGATGATCTCGATCAAGCGCCCGGTGCTGTTCGACTGCCGCGTTGCCGCGCTGGAGAACTGCTTCCCGATGATCCCGTCGGGCAAGGCGCACAACGAGATGCTGCTGCCGGAAGAGGCGACCGACGAGGCCACCGCGAAGGCCTTCTCCGGTGGCAAGGCGCTGGTGTGAGGACGGATCATGTTTGACCTCAACGAGCTCGAGCGCGCGCACCGGATCGTCGGCACTGCAGTGCCGGCGACGCCGGCGCACGCCTGGCCGCTGCTCGCCGAGCGGCTCGGCACCGAGGTCGTGGTCAAGCATGAGAACCACACGCCGACCGGCGCCTTCAAGGTGCGCGGCGGCCTTGTCTATCTCGAGCGGCTGAAGCGCGAGCGGCCCGACGTGCCCGGCATCATCTCGGCGACGCGCGGCAATCACGGCCAGAGCCTGGCGTTCGCGGCAGGGCGTCATGGCGTGCCGGCGACAATCTACGTGCCGTGCGGCAACTCGGTCGAGAAGAACCGCGCCATGCACGCGTTCGGGGCCGAGCTCGTCGAGCACGGCGACGACTTCCAGGCCGCGCGGGAGGAGGCCGAGCGCCGCGCCCAATTCGCCGGCCTGCACATGGTGCCGTCGTTCCACCCGGACCTCGTGCTGGGTGTCGCGACCTACGCGCTCGAACTGTTCCGTACCGCGCCCGATCTCGACATTCTCTATGTGCCGATCGGGCAGGGCTCCGGCATCTGCGGCTGCATCATGGCGCGCGACCTGCTCGGACTGAAGACCGAGATCGTCGGCGTGCAGTCGACCGAGGCGCCGTCCTACGCTTTGTCGTTTGCGGCTGGAAAGATCGTCACCACCGAGACCAGCAACACCCTTGCCGACGGCATGGCGACGCGGATTCCGGACGCGGATGCGTTCGCGCTGATCCGCAAGGGCGCCTCCCGCATCGTGCAGGTCAGCGACGACGAGGTCGGGCAGGCGATCCGCGCCTACTGGACCGACACCCATAATCTCGCCGAGGGCGCGGGCGCTGCGGCGCTCGCGGCCGCGCTGCAGGAGAAGAGCAGGCTCGCCGGCAAGCGGGTCGGCTTGATCCTGAGCGGCGGCAATATCGATTTCGATCTGTTCCGGACCTGGATCAGGACGGATGCTGCGCCGGCCGCCCAGCGGGCGGTGGCGTGAACAGAATGTGAGGGGACGACCATGAACCAGCCCGCATCCGCCTACTTCCTCGAAGAGCGTCACGATCCCAACGAGACGCATACTTTGTCCGTGCTCGTGCAGAACGAGCCTGGCGTGCTCGCGCGCGTGATCGGCCTGTTCTCCGGCCGCGGCTACAACATCGAGAGTCTCACCGTCTCGGAGACCGAGAGCCAGAAACATCTCTCGCGGATCACGATCGTCACCACCGGCACGCCGATGGTGATCCAGCAGATCAAGCATCAGCTCGACCGCATGATCCCGGTCTACCGCGTCGTCGACATGACGCTGACCGGCAGCTCGATCGAGCGCGAGCTCGCGATGGTCAAGGTGCGGGGCGGTGGCGATCACCGCGTCGAGGCGCTGCGGCTGGCGGACGCATTCCGCGCCCGGGTGATCGACGCCACGACCGAGAGCTTTGTGTTCGAGATCACGGGCAATTCGTCCAAGATCAGTCAGTTCATCGACCTGATGCGTCCGTTGGGCCTGGTCGAGGTGTCACGAACCGGGGTGGCCGCGATCACGCGTGGGCCGGAAGGGATGTGAGTCATGTTGGCGCGCGACTGGTACTACACGCAACGGCGGCAGGTCGGTCTCGATACCGCGGTGGCCTCGATCTATGACGTCAGCGAGGACAGTGATGTCCGTGCCCGCCAGGCGCTGACCATGCTCGGCGTCAAGCCGGGCTGGCGGATCGCCGATATCGGCTGCGGCAACGGCGTGCTGGCCACCGAGGCGGCGCTGATGGGCGCCGAGGTCGATGCCATCGACATCTCGCCGGCGATGATCGGGCTTGCCGAAATCTATGCGCGCGACCGCAAGGCGAAGATCCGGACCCAGCCGGCCGGCCTGTTGTCGTTCGCCTACCAACCGAATTCCTACGACCTCATCGTCAGCGAGTTCACGCTGCACCATCTTCCGGACTTCTGGAAGGCAGTGGCGCTGTCGCGAATCTTCAACGCGTTGAAGCCGGGCGCGAATTTCTACCTGCGCGACATGGTGTTCGTCGGCATGCCCGACGGTGTCGATCGCGATGTCGAAGGATGGGCCGACTTCTCGATCAAGAATCACGGTTTCGAGCGCGAAAGCGTGATCACCCACATGCGCGACGAATACTCGACCTTCGGCTGGGTGATGGAGCGCATGCTGACCGAGACCGGTTTCACGCTGGTCTCCGTTGATTACCACGCGCCGCTGCACGGCACCTATCTGCTGCGCAAACCGAAGCCCGACGAACAGATCTAGATCCCGACCGAAACGGAAGCAAAAGAAGAACAACAATGAAGCCGGCCGATGTTGGCATCGCCGTCATGGTCGCGGTGATCTGGGGGCTTGCGTTCGTCGCAAGCCGGATCGCGCTCGATGAGTTCTCGCCGGAGTTGATGACGACGCTGCGCTTCGCCATCGCCGCGCTGCCGTGCCTGTTCCTGCGCAAGCCCGGCGTTTCCTGGCCGCTTCTGATCGCGATTAGCGCCACGCTGTTCCTCGGCCAGTTCCTCGCACAGGCCTTTGCGATCGCGCATGGCGTTCCGGTCGGGCTTTCCAGCGTGATCGTGCAGAGCCAGGCGCTGTTCACCATCGCGTTTGCTGCCTTGGCTTTCGGTGAAATCCCGACGCGGACCCAGGCGATCGGCATCGCGATCGCCGCGCTCGGCCTGCTGATGATCTGCGGGACGGTCGGCTACGACTTCAGCGTCGCCGCGTTTGCGATCATCATGATCTGTCCGATCAGCTTCGCGATCGGCAATCTTCTTCTGCGGCAGGCGAACGGCGCGCCGATGTTCGATCTGTTCGCCTGGCTGTGCCTGTCCGCCGCGGTGCCGCTTGCGGTGCTGACCTTGATCACCAACGGCCCGCAGCCGACCTGGCATGCGCTGACCCATATGTCGCTGACCGGGCTCGTCTGCATGCTCTGCCTCGGCGGCATCTCGACCAGCATCGCCTACTGGCTGTGGGGCCGGCTGCTGCGGGATTATCCGGCGGCGCAGGTGGTGCCGTTTGCGCTGCTGGTGCCGTTCGTCGGCTCCGCCGCCTCGAGCATCGTGTTCGGCGAGACATTCGGACCGCTGCGGCTGGCCGGCATGGTCACCGTGATCGCCGGCATCGCCGTGATGCTGCTGTCGAAACGGCCAAAAGCTCTGCCGAAAGTCGCGTGAGGGCACCATGTCGAATTCGCTGCTGTTCGCCTTTGTCGTGTTCGCCGTCGTGATGTTCTTCACGCCGGGCCCCAACAACATCATGCTGCTGTCGTCGGGGCTGACCTACGGCTTCCGCCGCACGGTGCCCCACATCGCCGGCATCACGGTCGGCTTCGCCTTCATGGTCGGCGCGGTCGGCGTCGGGTTAGGGGCCGTCTTCATCGCCTATCCGGTGCTGCAGACAATCCTGAAATATGGTGGCGTCGCCTACCTGATCTATCTCGCCGCCGTCATCGCCATGGCCGAGCCGCCCTCGGCGGACAAGGACGACAGGGGCGGCCGCGGCCCGATGACGTTCTGGGGCGCCGCCATGTTCCAGTGGATCAATGCCAAGGGCTGGGTGATGGTGATCGGTACCATCACGGCCTATGCGGCGATTGCCGCCTTTCCCTGGAACATCGCGATCCAGGTCGGCCTGAGCCTGATCCTGGGCACGGTGTCTTGCATCGTCTGGGCCCTGTTCGGGACCGCCTTGCGGCCGATCCTGACCTCGCCCCGGGCGATCCGCGCCTTCAATGTGGTGATGGCCATCCTGCTGCTGGCCTCGCTCTACCCGGTCTTCATGGACGCATGATGCCGCACCGCGCCATGCGAGATGAGGGTTTCCCCTGAGGGGGAAAATGCTCTAGACAACGCCGGAAATTCGCGGGCGCCCGGCGGTTCTGACCTTCCGAAAGCCTGATTCATCGGCCGATTTTGGCCCCTTCAAACGAGGAAACCACGATGCGAGTTTACTACGATCGCGATGCCGACCTGAACCTGATCAAGGGCAAGAAGGTCGCCATCGTCGGCTACGGCAGCCAGGGCCACGCCCATGCGCTGAACCTGAAGGATTCAGGCGTCAAGGAAGTGGCGATTGCGCTGCGCAAGGGTTCGGCCTCGGCCAAGAAGGCCGAGAACGCCGGCTTCAAGGTGATGGAAGTCGCCGATGCCGCCAAGTGGGCCGACCTCGTCATGATGCTGACCCCGGACGAGCTGCAGGGCGACATCTATCGCGAGCACCTGCACGACAACATGAAGAAGGGCGCGGCGCTCGTGTTCGCCCACGGCCTCAACGTGCACTTCAACCTGCTCGATCCGCGCGCCGACCTCGACGTGCTGATGATCGCGCCGAAGGGCCCCGGCCACACCGTGCGCTCGGAATACCAGCGCGGCGGCGGCGTGCCCTGCCTGATCGCGATCGCCAAGGACTCGTCGGGCAACGCCCATGACCTCGGCCTCAGCTATGCCTCGGCGATCGGCGGCGGCCGCGCCGGCATCATCGAGACCACCTTCAAGGAAGAGTGCGAGACCGACCTGTTCGGCGAGCAGGTGGTGCTCTGCGGCGGCCTGGTCGAGCTGATCAAGGGCGGCTACGAGACGCTGGTCGAGGCCGGCTACGCGCCCGAGATGGCCTATTTCGAGTGCCTGCACGAAGTGAAGCTGATCGTCGACCTGATCTATGAAGGCGGCATCGCCAACATGAACTACTCGATCTCCAACACCGCCGAATACGGCGAGTACGTCACCGGTCCGCGTATCGTCACGGCCGAGACCAAGGCCGAGATGAAGCGCGTGCTCGCCGACATCCAGGGCGGCAAGTTCGCCCGCGACTGGATGCTGGAGAACAAGGTCAACCAGACCTCGTTCAAGGCGACCCGCGCCAAGCTCGCCGCGCATCCGATCGAGGAAGTCGGTGCCAAGCTGCGCGACATGATGCCCTGGATCAAGAAGGGCGCGCTGGTCGACAAGAGCAAGAACTGACAGGCGAAGCCTGTCATTCCGGGGCGGTCCGCAGGACCGAACCCGGAATCTCGAGATTCCGGGTTCGCCTCTTCGAGGCGCCCCGGAATGACGCGGTGATGAAAAAGGGTGGGCGCGTTGCCCACCCTTTTTCTTTGTCGCAGAGGCGCGGAGGCCTAGCCGGCCGCCATCGGCTGCTTCTCGATCCTGTTGTGCAGCTGCCAGAACCGCACCGTGCGCTGCGCGGTTTCCAGCGAGAGCCGGCGGTAGTCGCGCTGCGCGATCTCGAGCGTCGCATTGTCGAGCGGCAGCGGTAGCGGCCGCTTGCGCAGGATGGTTTCGACCGTCGGCCAGTTGAGCCGCGCCGAGCGGCACGGGATCAGGATCAGGTCGGAGCGCAGGCCGAGCATCAGGCGTTCGATCATCGCGATCGGCATGTCGTTGAGCACGGCAAGCGCGACCGTGACCTCGTCGAGCTTGCCCTCTTCGGCGAACTTGTAGACGGCCGCATCGTCGAGCTCGTTCAGCTGCTTCATCAGCTTGACCAGCTCTTCGGCGATGCCGTAGTTGCGGCGCGGCGCCGCGGCCTCTTCCTGGGCGATGTCGTTCAGCACCTGGCTGATCTCTTCGCGCGCCCTGGGCGACGCGATCGAGAGCAGGCGGGCGCGCACGGTGTCCTTGGCGCGCTGCAGCAGGTCGCGCAGCAGCTTGGCCGGAATGTCGATGCGCAGACCGAGGATCTCGACCAGCTCGTCGTCGCCTTCGGCGCGGGCGACGATGCTGGAATAGCCGTTGTCGGAGAACTGCGCTCCGGCGTTCTTGGCGAGGCGCCGGATCACCTTGTCCTCGCCGCGGTCGATGATCACGTCGGTGACGGAAGGCGGCAGATTTTCCCGCGCGGAGATCGCGAAAAGGTGATCCTGGCCCTTGCTGCTCGCGATCTCGCGCAGGGCGTCGTTCGAGAGGCGGCTGGAGTGGGTCAGCACGTCGCCGGCGACGCTGATGTCGTCGTCCCAGGCGAGGTGCTGAATCACCTCGAACGGCGCATAGTCGAGCGGTGCGAGCCGCTTGCTGAGCTCGGCCCGGGCACGAGTCTCGACGCGCGCGACCAAGAGGCAGAGCACGTCGTCGAACACCTTGACCTGTTCATCGTTGAGGCGGTCGCCGTCGTTCAGGAACAGATCGGTGACCTGCCGCAGCGTCTGCACGCGCTTGGCCGATGTCCCGTCCCGGACCGCATCCTCGAGTTCGGCAATAATCGATTGTGACGCCTGTTGCGCCATCGATGGGCAACCTTGTTTTTGTTGAATGACACCTGTCTGCGCACCATGCGGGGCGCGGTCTTACACCTGCGTTAAGGTGGAACCCGGTGCAAATACGGTGTGCGTCGCATCCTTAACAGGCTGCGACCGGACTCGATTCAATGCGCGCATTCGGCTCAGCGGAAGCTGATGCCGGTGCATTTTAACAGATCGTTTAGGACGATAGGCGCCGCGCGACGGAAAAGATGTCGATCGACGCTGCACGTCCGCGCAATTGCGTCGAGCCGAGCGGCTCGACGACTAAATCCCGGTCCGGCGGCAGCAGGCGGAGCAGGTCGCCCGATACCAGCAGCGGCCGGCCGGCCTCCTTGCAATGCGCCTGCAGCCGCGCCGTGACGTTCACGGTGTCGCCGAAATAGGCGATCTGTCGCCGCGAGTCCCCGCATTCCGCGATGACGACCGGACCGGCATGCATCCCGGCCCTAAACGCGGGCACCACGCCGAACTCCTTGCGATATTGATCGGCCCGCTTGGCGAGGCGATCCTCGATCGCGAACACGCAATCGAGATACCGCCGCGATTGCCCGTCGGCATTGGCCGCCCAGGTCACGATCACTTCGTCGCCGACATAGGCGTGGACTTCGCCGCCGTGCGACACGATCGGCTCGTCGATGTCGAAGAAGAAGCGCGTCAGCAATTCCTGCACGCGCAGCTCGCCCATCGACTCCGCTAGCGTCGTCGAGCCGACCAGGTCGAGAAACAGCAGCACGCGCTCCTCGCGCACCGGCTGCCGATAGCGTCCGAGCACGATGCCGAGCAGCGTATGCCCGCCGATCATCCGGACCAGCTCGTAGATCGTCGTGATCGGGATCGACAGCAGCAGGCCGACGCCAATGATCTTCAGGAAGGTTTCGCGCATCCACTTGGCTTCGAGCCCATGCCCGTAGAGCACGATTTCCAGCACGATCGCGGCGGCCGCAACGGTGACGGCGAGGATCACAGAGCGGCCGATCAGCTCGACGATGAGTGATTGCCGTCGCAGCCAGCCACCACGTGCGGCCAGATAGAGATGCGTCGCCCAGACGATCACCGTGAGGGCTGCGCCGTCGAGGGCGCTGCGCACATAATTCGAGACGGAGGCCTCGTCGGACTCATCGAAGGCATAGCGAAACAGCCCACCGACGAGCAGGCCGAACGCCGCCAAGACGATCACAGGCGTCACGGCGCGCCGCATGGTCCCCTCCACATCCATAAAACATCGTGCGCAGATCGGTAAGGCCGGCGGCTACCGCACAGTCGAAGAGCCTGAACAGATGTTGTGGCGTAGAAGTCTATATTGGCTCAACTTTCTTTCGTTGACGGTGGATCGACCGTTGGCCTTATGGCTTTCTTGGGATTGACGCGAGCGGCCTGGTCGCGGGCCTGCTGCGCAACGCGCTTGAGTTCATCCGAGATGTCTTGAGAGAAATGCTCAGAATGAAAGATCGATTCCGTGAGGCCCAGCGCAACCAACGGATCGACAGAGAAATAGCCTTTTAGATCCCTTACAGTCCGATAAAGCCTGGGTTGGTGGACGAGACAGTACGCCGCAAAGGCTTCCGACCTGGAAATTTCCTCGGCACGGTCTTCGTTGAATGAATGAAGCAGGACCTCGTTTTCATACTTCGCTTGATCGTAGGAATAGCAGTACAGTAGGAAGTCGGATGCCCACCAGCGCTTTGTCTCGTGTCGATAGCCATGTTCGGATAGCTCGAATAGTTTTGCCAGTCTTACGCTATTAATCGCCGCGGCTTCTGCTAGGTGCGATAAATCGTGCTTATCGTTAATCCGTTCGAGACGCATTCGAAACGCCAAGTCTCTCTCCGCTTGGCTCAAGTCGATGCGTTCAATTGCACTGGCGGCCTCACGCCACGCGCTGTGAGAGCTAGAGAATGAGAGGCAGTTTACAAGAAAGCGCTTGAAAGGCTCGTCGTGCATAAGCTCCTGACTGGCTTTCTTGATTGCGCGAGGATTGTTGACGCAGGCTTGGCACAATGTCTCTACGGCGATGTTGCTGTGGCCCATGGTCTTTACGTACAGACTAATATCTTGATCTAGATCCTGTCCGCCCTCAAATAGCGAACGTTCGAGTATGGCTTGGAGTGTGGAATCTTCAGTCGAGGAGCTGGTGAGCTTGCTTCGCAACCAGGATCGAAGCGACCTTGCTTTGTCGCCGAGAGATAAGCCTTGAAGAAAAGAAGCGACTTCTTCATCCTTGATGGATTCGAGTAGCTTCTGGGCAGCTTCTTTGCGTTCCTCCTTTCGAGGAGCGTCCGAGGCAATGCGCATCAGCTCAATTGTTTCGGCCGACTGTCGAGCGCCAAGGAATATATCAAGATTCTTGCTCCATCTGTCTCGGACTTCGGGAGGAAAGCTAAAGGCGGCGCCCTTCAATTCGCACTCGACAAACACAGTCCCCTTCAGTGAGCAGTCACGAAAATCGGCATCGCTGAAGTCGAACCCAGTAAGTTCGAGGCCATCGAGATTCATTTTGTCAAATGACATGCCGACAAAATCAGTTCGCTTGTCTAGGTTTGCGGCCACCAATTCCAAAAAATTGTCGCTTTGAGCCTCAACAATTGCCGTAATGCCGGCCAAGGCGGGTTCAGGTATGTCGACGTTTATGGTTTTCATCATTTGAAGCTGTGCCCGTGAAGTCTGATTGGTCGTCGGCAAAGTGCAAGAGTGGCGATGATTTTGACGAGGCCCCGCTTGTTGGGGTACGAAACGAATTCGTCTCCATCTTCTATGAGTAGACCCGATTTCGGGATTTCTAGTTCAAGGACTACGTCGTAATAGTTGGATTGTTTTGGCGCGACTGAGCCAACGAGCTCGCCGCTAAGAAGTGTTCCGCTCAAATATTTTTGGCTCGGGCGCGAATCGAAAACCAAGCTTGGGCCGTCAGCGTCTCCTCGCCAAAACACATGCTGCCAGGTTGTTGTGTTCTCTAACTTGGTTTCCTCGGCTGAGGATGTCCCTTTTCTTGAACTGCTGTTCAGTTTCGCAGAAGGTAGGGAGGATGCTGTCAATCCAATCTGATCGGTTTCAGACTCCGTGCGCGATAGGCGCTTTTTCAATGTGGCTTTAGCTTTGCCACTTAGCGACCAAGTCTGCTCTAGATTGCAAGCCAACGGAAATGCGCAGTTTTCAAGTCGGAAATTTAGGTAAGCACGTGCAAGCGCAACCCGGATTTGGATTGGACCTAGCGACAGGACATCGTCTGAAAATCGGGTTGTCAGATGGAGATTAGGTCCAGGCGCATTCCGTTCTCTAAAGTCGGCTTCGACGGTGCAGAGATAAGGTGCCCTTCTCTTGGTGATCAAAGGCGATTTGGTCATCATGTCTTCCCCCTTGTCGAATTGTAGGTGTACTTCCGCCGTTTTCAACTGAGGAGGGAAGCAATTGAGTGGTGCAGCGATGTTGGCTCTTTTTCCTAGTTCGATCTGGAATGTCCCGAATTTGCAGCTTGGGCCGAAGAGATCACATCCTGAAGCAGTCCAAAGGAGCGATAAAGAAACCTGCTGCTTTTTCCGGAGCGTCCACCGACGTCGGCCAGCCACAGCGGGCCTGCCGTGTGGTCGCGGATTGTTTGTATTATTCGTCCTCATCTCGTCGGCCTGGGCCGGGGATCAGGGCGATCCCGAGCAGCCCTACGACGGCGGCACCTACCAGATGGTCGGATGCCTCAAGGCCAAGACCGCGCAATGGGACAAGCGGATGAACGTCGCCTATCAGAAGGCGTTAAAGGATGCCGCCGACGACAAGCAGCGCGAACAGCTGCGCACCGCGCAACGGCTGTGGATCCAGTACCGTGACGCCAACTGCCTGTATTACAACCTCGGCGAGGGCACCATCGCCCGGCTTGATGCATGCGCAGCATGACCGAAGCCCGCGCTAGGGAACTGGAGAATCTCGGTCATCAGTGAGCCATCTTCCGGAGTCAGGACCGAGGTCATGACTGATGGAAAGAGCCAGGACGAATTGACCCAGCTTGCCGAGGAGGCGCTGCGCGCCCAGCCCGGCTGCGAAACCGCGCGTGTGCCGGCGGTCGCCGCGCTGCCCGATGCGCAGATCGGGCGCAACTGGGAAATTCCGAACGTCGTGCTCGGTGACAGCCTGATCAGTGACGTCGACCGCGCGGTGCTGTCGGTTCATCGCCAGCTCGGCCGCAAGTTCCACCCGGTGTGAGGTGGCCCGATCTCAGCTCGCCTGCGCCTGACGCGGCGCAGGCCGCGCGGCCATGCTGATCATCCTGAGCGCGAACACGGCGGCGAGCGGCAACAGGAACAGCGCGTAGAGCGGCATCTCGGGAATTCGCTTGCTGAACGAGACCATGAACTGCAGCAGCAGATAGTAGCCGCCGATGAGATGCAGCCGGCGCCAGGCGCGCGGGCCCAGCATCGCAGCCGTGCGATCGAATGAGGTCGCGGTCAACGCGATGATGAAGGCATATCCGATGCTGCCGAAGATGTACGAGACCGCCGAGGTTGCGGCGGCGAAGCCGGGCGGATCGAGGATCGCGAAGGCTGCGATCGCGACCGCATGGATGGCGTGCGAGGCCGCGAAGGTGACGCCCAGGTAACGGCGGTTGCGGCGCTGCCAGTGCGTCCAGGCGTTCGGCCACAGCCGCGCCAGCGCCGCCCCCGAGAAGGCGAGGCAGAAGAACAAGAGCGAGGTCCGCGCAGTGAAGCGGATCACCATCCGCACACCCTCGACCTCGAACTGCCGCATCGCGGCGATCCAGATTGAAAGCCCGATCAGGGTGAGCGTGAGCAGGCCAAACAGCCGCCAGCCCTCGAACCAGTTGCGATGCGTCGCCATATCCCGCCTCCCGTTCATGTAATCACCAGTTACATTTCGCGCCCACGCGCGGTCAATCCGTGTAATCATCGCTTACATTCACAAGCGGGTGATGCTAGTGGTGCGCCATGCGCCGCCCCGCCAAAAGCCCGTCCACCGGCCGCCGGTCCACCAAGCCGCGTCCGGTCGCGACGCGGGCGCCGGCGGCGAGGCCGTATCACCACGGCGACCTCCGCCGCGTCCTGATCGATGCCGCCATGCAACTGGTCGGCGAGGGCGGGCCGGAGGCGGTCAGCGTGCGCGAGGCCGCGCGCCGCGCCGGGGTCTCGCCGGGCGCGCCGTTCCGGCATTTCCCGAGCCGGGACGCACTGATGAATGCGGTGGCGGAGGAGGCGCAACGCCGCTTTCGCGCCGAGATCGAGGCGGCGCTGGCCGAGGCGCCGTCAGGCGATCCGCTCGGCCGCTTCCGCCATCTCGGGATCGCCTATCTGCGCTGGGCGATGAAGAACCCGACCCATTTCGAGATCATCTCCAGCCGCCGCTTCTTCGACCACGACCGCTCGGCCGCCGTCTCCAGCGACAATGCCGAATTGATCGGCCTGACCGAGCGCACGCTGGCGGAGGCATTTTCAGCTGGCCAACTTGGGACGCGCGACCTCAGGCAGGTCCAGATCGCCGGCCGCGCGCTGGTCTATGGCTTCGCGCGGATGCACATCGACGGCCATTTGCCGCGCTGGGGTGTCGGCGATGCGGAGGTCGAGCAGATGGCTGCCGACATCGTCGATCTCTTCATCGCGGGCATCGCGAGCCACGCCGCGCCGGCCGCCAAAGTTTAAGGCACGCGCGCTGCCTGCCGCGGCCAGGCCTGGGTAGGCAAATTCATTGCGCGTTCATGACGATTCAATTACGGTTTTGTGACGCGGCCCAGACACCGGCTGTGCCGCATGCCTCCTGGCCGTTGCCAGTCAAGGCGGTGGCATTGCGCCGGGTTGTATTGCGTCCCGCCCATGGCGCCCGCGCCTCAGCAGAACTCCTCCGTTGCCGCACTGGCCGGCGGTCTTGCCGCGCTCGGCATCTGGCGGTTGATGGCGGTCGCGGCACCGCATTTCGGCGCGCTGATCCTGATGCTGCGCACCGAGACCGATTTCGGATCGCGGCTTTGCTTCCTGCTCACCTGGGGAATCCTGAACTTCCTGTTCATCGCGCTGCTGCGCCGGCCGGCGCTGTCGGGCGCGCTGTCGCTGACGCTGGTCGTCGTGTTGGTGCTGTTGTCGCGCTTCAAGCACGACGTGGTGCAGATGACCGCGAATTTCGTCGACCTGATGGTGATCGACCGCGACACCGCGGCGTTCCTGCTGACGATCTTCCCGAGCCTGCGCTGGTCGATCATCGGCGCCGGCCTCGTCACGCTGCCCTTGATGTACGCGCTGTGGTGGCTCGATCCGTTCCGCATCCGCCGCCTGCCGGCTGCGGCCGCCTGCCTCGCCTGCACCGCGGCGCTCTCGGGTTATGCCTTCGCCTGGCCGGATGAAGCCTGGCGCGGCTATTACGACGACGGCTATCTCTCGAAGTTCGCGCGCTCCGGCGTCACGGCCGTGTCCGATTTCGTCGCCTACGGTTTCATGGAGTCGGATCCGACCGCGAGCGACCAGCTTAGGATGCCCCTGGTCGATGCCTGCCATCCTGCCGGGCGGCGGCCGAACATCATCATGATCCATGATGAATCGAGTTTTGACATCCGCGCCGCCTCCGGCGTCAAGGTGCCGCCGGGCTATGGCAGCCAGTTCAAGTCCTATGACGGCGTCGAGCGCAAATTCCTCGCCGAGAGCAATGGCGGGCCGAGCTGGTTCACGGAGTACAACGTGCTTGCGGGATTGTCCTCACGCTCGTTCGGCCGGTTCTCCTATTTCGTCACCCGCATCGCATCGGGACGCGTGGAGCGCGGCCTGCCGTTGGCGCTGCGCCGCTGCGGCTACGACACGCTCTCGCTCTATCCCGCATTCGGCGCCTTCATGAGCGCGCGCAACTTCCAGACCACGACCGGCATCCAGCGCTTCTACGACGCGCATGACCTGCATGCGAAGGACGTCGAGCCCGACAGCTTCTTCTACGACAAGGCGCTGAAGCTGATGGCCGAGCAGAAGACGTCAGGCACGCCGCTGTTCGCCTTCGTCTATCTCGCCGCCAATCATTTCCCCTGGGAAACCAAATTCCACCCCGAGTTGCTGCCGTCGTGGAAGCGGCCGGGCAATAGGCCCGCGGTCGACGAATATCTGCGCCGGCAGGCGATGAGCGCTGGCGACTATGCCGGCTTCGTCGCGGCGCTGAAAAAGAAGTTTCCGGCGCAGCCTTTCCTGATCGTGCGTTACGGCGATCATCAGCCGGAATTCTCGCCGCAGCTGCTAGATCCCGATCTCGACGAGGCCGGCATCGGCAAGAAGCTGATGGATTACGATCCGCGTTACTACGCGACCTACTATGCGATCGACGCCATCAACTTCGAGCCGGTGAAGAGCCCGGCGGTGATGGACACGATCGACGCCGCCTATCTGCCGCTGGTGATTCAGGAAGCTGCCGGCATTCCGCTCGATCCGTCGTTCGAGGAGCAGAAGGCGATCATGCTTCGTTGCAACGGCGCATTCTATTCCTGCAAGGACGGCGCAGAAGCACGCCGCTTCAATCGCCTGTTGATCGACGCGGGGATCATCAAGGGATTGTGAGACGTCGTCATTGCGAGGAGCGTAGCGACGAAGCAATCCATCTTTCGTCGCATGCGGAGAGGTGGATTGCTTCGCTTCGCTCGCAATGACGGCGAGAGGCTATTTTCCGCCGACCTTCTCCCACAGCCAGCGCGCCACGGCGTCGGGCGACGATGATGCGTCATTGCCCGACGCGCGCAAGTTCGCCTCGCGCATCTCGGCGATATCGATCCTGCCGAGCAGCGGCCGCAGCGCCGCCTTGAGCGTCTCGTCGTCGCGTCGCTTTGGCGACAGCAGCACGATGGCGTCATAGGGCGGGATGGCGTGCCTGTTGTCCTCGAGCGTGACAAGATCGTATTTCGCGATCAGCCCGTCGCTGGTGTAGCCCGCGATCACGTCGACCTCGCCGGAGGCGACCGCCGCATACATGAAATCCGGCTGCATCTGACGCTGGGCGCGGAACGTCAGCCCATAAGCCTTCTGGATGCCGGCCCATTCCGGCCGCGAGAAGAATTCATAGTCGCCGGCGATCGACATCGTCGCGGCGCGTGACGCGAGGTCGGCGATCGAATGGATGCCGAGCTCTTCGGCGCGCTTCCTCGGCATCACCAGCGCATAGGCATTCTCGAAGCCGAGCTCGCCGAGCAGCGTGATGTTCTGCTTCGCCAGCGTCGTCTGCAATTCGCCCAACAGCTCGGCGCGGGGTTTGATGTCGGTGTGGTGGAACTGGTTGGCCCACAGCGTGCCGGAATAGTCGACATAGACATCGATATCGCCGGCCGTGAGCGCGTCGAAGATCACGTTGGAGCCGAGGCCGGCGCGGGTCGTGGCCGGAAAGCCGGCCGCTTGCAGCCGCTGCGCGATCAACGCCGACAGCACATATTGCTCGGTGAACGTCTTGGCGCCGACGACGATGCCCGCATGCGGGCGCGCGATCGTGGGCACCAGCGTCGCCGCGATCAGGGCGGCAATACCAAGCCCGCCGAGCGCCGTCCGGACGCGGCTGCGATTACGCAGGCCGTTCTCGATCAGCGCCAGCAATTGGTCGACCACAAGCGCGAGCACGGCCGCAGCGAAGCAGCCGAACAGCACGAACACCCAGTTCTGGGTCTGCAATCCCGCGAAGATATAGTTGCCGAGGCTGGTCTGGCCGATCGGCGTCGACAAGGTGGCGGTGCCGATCACCCATACCGCCGCGGTGCGGATTCCAGCCATCATCACCGGCAGCGCCAGCGGAAGCTCGACCATGGTGAGCGATTGCCGCGGCGTCATGCCGACGCCCTGGGCGGCTTCCAGCACCGCCGGATCGACGCCCGACAGGCCGGTGATGGTGTTGCGCAACACCGGCAGCATCGAATAGAGCGCGAGCGCAAGCACCGCCGGCAGGAAACCGAACGCGGAGAAGCTGAAGCCGAGCCACGCCGCGGTCAACGCGGCGAGCGCCAGCAGCAGCGGATAGAACAACGCGAGCAGCGCGAGACCGGGCACGGTCTGCACGATGCTGGCAAGCCCGAGCAACGTCGTGCGCAGCACCGGCCGGTTACGAGCGATGATCGCAAGCGGCAGGCTGATCAGAAGCCCGAGCGCCAGCGCGGCGACGCTGACCCGCACATGATTGCCGAGATAATCGGGCAGATGCGCGAGCGCCTCGCACCAGCGCGGATCGGCTGATAGGTTCATGCGGTGTCGCCCCGCGGCAGCAAAGCGCCCAGGCGTTCCGCCTGCCGGCGCGGCGTGCGCATCAGTTCGCCGACATAGCCATCGGTGCTGGCCGAGAGCTCCGCCGGCGTGCCCTGGGCCAGCAGCCTGCCGCCACGCATCACCGCGACACGGTCGGCCAGCAGCAACGCCTCGGTCATGTCGTGGGTGATCATGACCGTGGTCAGGCCGAGCTCGCGGTGCAGCGTTCGATAATCGTCGCCGAGCGCGTCGCGGGTGAGGGGATCGAGCGCGCCGAACGGCTCGTCCATCAGCACGATGCGCGGCTTCGCAGCCAGCGCACGCGCGACGCCGACGCGTTGACGCTGGCCGCCGGAGAGTTCGTGCGGCATACGCTCGCGATATTGTGAGGGGTCGAGCCGCACAAGGTCGAGCAGTTCGTCGACCCGCGCCGAGATCTCCGCCTGCGTCCAGCCGAGAAGCTTCGACGTGATGCCGATGTTGCCGGCGACGGACAGATGCGGAAACAGCCCACCGCTCTGGAAGACATAGCCGATGCGGCGCCGCAGCAGGATGGGATCGACGCGGCTGACATCTTCACCTTCGACGGCGATCCGGCCGTGGTCGGCTTCGATCAGGCGATTGGCGAGCCTCAGCAGCGTCGTCTTGCCGGAGCCCGAGCCGCCGACGATCGCCAGGAATTCACCCTCGGCCACGTCAAGCGAGACGTCGTCGACCGCCACCACGCGACCACTGTCAAAACTCTTGCCGACATGCGCATAGGCAATCAGCGGCGTTACGGGCATTCCAGGGCGACCTCATGTCTCACCGTCGTGAACGACAGTGATAGCCCATAAAATGGACTTTGACTTGAGGCGCGCGCCTGCGCCGTGTGGTTTCGCAGGCTGTTCCGGTCGAAGCGGATCAGCCCCGTCCGGGGCTGTGAGCACACATCACACTTCGTTCTTGGGTACGTACTTGCCCATGATGCATTTATAGCTCTGCAGGTGCCATTCGTGATACGGCCCCTTGGCGAGCCAATCGGCGATGCCGATCTGCGCATTCACTGCGCAGGCGCCCATGGTGATGCCGGATTGGTCACTCGTGGTGACGACCTTTTCCATGCAGAGTTGAGCATTGCAGAGGATGGCGACGAGCGTAACGAGCATGACGGCCTTTATCAGTGGGGTTAACCCGGTCTGACCCGAATCATGCAGGGTTCATGCCACTATCAGCAGCTTTGGCGCCGCAGCGGGCAAGACCGGGAAAGTACGGCCGGAGCGAATCGTCACGCCCGTCAGCGCGTAGCCGCACGCCCGTAGATACGCTATAGTCGCTGCCCAACTACGACGTGAGATCGGGGCGAGCGAGGAACGTTGCGCGGTCGGGGGCTGCATCGATGATGACGTTACCTGAGTTGGCGGCAGGTGCTTTGGAGAAGTTTCTCGCCACGCATGTCAGCCGCACTTTCGGCGCTTCGCAGGCGCGCTTCGGCGAACTGCTGCCTGCCGCCGCGCGCATCGCGCTGGAATGCATCGGCAACAGCGACGCGCTCTACCACAATGTCGAGCACACGATGCTGGTCACGCTCGCCGGGCATGACATCATCCGCGGCCGCGCGCTGCACACCCATGTCACCGCCGAGGATTACACCCACACGATCATTGCCTGCCTGACCCACGACATCGGCTATGTGCGCGGTCTTTTGAAAGGCGATGGACCCGATGGCTACGTCATCGATGCCTCCGGCAAGAAGGTGGTGCTGCCGCGTGGCTCGTCGGATGCCGGCTTGATGCCGTATCATGTCGACCGCTCGAAGCTGTATGTGCTCGACAGGCTCGAAGCCGTCCTTCCGCTCGATCGCGAGCGCGTCGCGCGCAACATCGAGGGCACGCGGTTTCCGGCGCCCGAGGGCCAGCAATATGACGGTGAGGCGTCGATCGTCCGGGCGGCCGATTTCATCGGTCAGCTCGGCGATCCCAACTACATCAGGAAGGCCAACGCGCTCTATCACGAGTTCGAGGAGGTCGGCATCAACCGCCAGCTCGGCTATGAGTCGCCGGCCGATATCGTCGACCGCTATCCGCAATTCTACTGGAACATGGTTGCGCCGCACATTCAGGGCGCCATCAACTGCCTGAACATGACGGCAAGCGGCCGCCAGTGGATCGCGAACCTCTATAGCAACGTGTTCCGCGCCGAGCGCGAGGTGACGTTGTCCGGCCCGCAAATCTGACGCCGCGGCCTTTCAGCACGGATTGCGCTGCGTTCCCGAGCCGTTCGCGGAGTGTCCACATTTAGGCCTGCTTCGTCGTTGCACAGTCCGTGGAAATCAGCGACCTTGCGCCATGGATCCCTCCAGCGACCGTGTTTTCGACCGTTTCAGCATGATCTCCCGTTTCGCTCAATTGATTGCGGCTGCCGTCCTCTGCTGGCCGGCGCTCGCCGTTGCCGCCGGTCCGGTCTACGACGTCGACCTGTACGCGTTGATGTCCGGCACTTGCCGCAATGTTACCGTTGCGGGCCGCAGTTACACCTGCAAGGCAGTCGCCTATTTCCACACTCTGCGCGGCCGTTCCGAATTCACCGTGGTGCTCGACGATCCCGCCGACAAGAGCCACATCGTCTCGTTCTCGGGCGAGAGCACCGAGCGCACCCAGGACAATCTGTTCGAGCTCGCGGTCGACCGCATGCTGCTGAAGTCGAGCGACCGCCCGCGCGTCGACGGTCTGCCGGTGCCGCTGGTCGAGATGTCGACGGGTTCCTGCCGTCAGGTCGGAAGCTTTATCACGCGGCAGGTGTCCACAATCTCCTGCGCCGCGACCGATCAGAACGGCAAGAAGTACGAGCTGAGCTTCGAATCTGACGGCTCGCCGATGACGTTGCGCCGGTTGCGGCAATCGACGCTGCCGTCCGAACGGCAGCGGGCGCGCCAGATCGCGCAGCTCGAATGTCGTCTCAAGGCGCGCGCCGCGCAGGTGCTGCCGCGGGACACGACGGCTTTCATGATCCGCTGCCTCGGCGAGGGCGACGGCAAGCCGGCCGACGAACAGCGATAGCCACGCGCCCGGCGACCCGGACCAGGCTTGAGGAGAATTCGATGCGCTTGAAATTCATCATCATCATCGCCGCCCTCGGCGCTGGTCTCGCCGGGCCCGCCGCCGCGCAAATGTACGATCCGAATTTCCCGGTCTGCATGGAAGTCTATGAAGGCAGGCTGACGCCCGAGTACGTCGATTGCAGCTTCACGTCGCTTCCGCAATGTCAGGCGACGGCCTCGGGGCGGTCGGCATCGTGCTCGGTCAATCCATTCTACAAGGGTGCAAAAAAGCCGACCAAGGAGCGGGGTCAACGATACCGCCAACCCGGTAACTAGCGCTTGGGCTGACCGTCATCATGCCCGAATGGCCGTCGCGCCGCTGGTGTGGTTGACTAACTCCGGCAGTTGTGAGGAAACCGTCCGAGCAACAAGGAGGGACCGATGCGCCTGAAACTGTTCGCGATCGCCGCATTCGCGGTCGCCTTGGCCGGACCTGCAGCCGGGCAGGCTTACGATCCGAACTATCCGGTGTGCATGCATGTCTATGGCGGCCGGGTCGGCGGCGGAAACTATATCGATTGCAGCTTCACCTCGATCCCGCAGTGCCAGGCGAGCGCGTCAGGCCGTGGCGCGATGTGCTCGGTGAATCCGTTTTTTGCTCCGCCACCGCCTCCGAAGCGCCGGACGCATCGCCGCCATCACGCTTACTGATGAAGGGGTACCTGGTCCGTCGAACGCCGGCCGTCAGACCGGCACGTTTAACGCATCGTAAGTGAATAGCCAGTCATAGCGCTCGCGCACCCGGTCCGGCTGCCATTCGCGCGAAACATAGGCGTCGGCACCTTCGGCGTCGGCAAGCGCGGGATTATGGAAGCGCCTGGCGTTCTCGGCCGACTTCACCACGATCGCATTGGTCCGCATCAGCCGCGCGGCCTGGTAGCGCCGCAGCGCTTCCTCGGGCGGGAAGCTTTCAAGACAGCGCGCCAGGACCATGCCGTCCTCGATCGCCATGTTGGCGCCCTGAGCCAGGAACGGCAGTGTCGGATGCGCGGCGTCGCCGAGCACGCAGGCGCGCCCGACGATAAAGCGATCGAGCGGGTCGCGGCCGAGCAGCGCCCATTTGTAGGGAATATCGAGGCTCGCGATGATGGTGTGAATCTCTGGATTCCATCCGGCAAAGGCATCGCTGCAGGCCTCGCGCGTGCCGCGTTCGGTCCACGACTCGACCGACCAGCTCTCACCCTCGAAGATGCCGACGAAGTTCAACAGCGCGCCGCGGCGCACCGGATAGGTGATGACGTGGCCGCCCGGGCCGATCCAGTTGGTGCCGACGTCGCGTTGCAGGCTCGCCGGCAGCCGTTCCGTCGGTACCAGGCCGCGCCAGGCGGCCACGCCCGAAAAGAATGGTTTGGTGTCGCCGCCGATCTGCCGGCGAATTTCGGAGTGCACGCCGTCGGCGCCGACCACGACGTCGCCGCGCCGACGCTCGCCATTGGCAAGGTGCAGCCAGATGCCGTCGCCGTCCTGGTCAAATCCGCTGCAGCGACTGCCGAGATGCAGGCGTCCCGGCGCCCGAGCCTTGAATGCGTCGACCAGCACGCGGTGAAAGTCGCCGCGATGCACCATCCAGTAGGGCGCGCCGTAGATCGCGCGCGAGGAGGCGCCGAGGTCGAACAATTTCCAGGTCCGCCCGGTGCTGAACAGCCTGATCTCCTTGCCCGAGGGCTCGCAGGCGATCGCCTGCATCCCTTGCTCGAGCCCGAGCGCGATCAGGACGCGTGTGCCGTTGGCGCTGAGCTGGACACCGGCGCCGAGCTCGCGCAGCTCGGACGCCTGCTCGAAGATCTCGACCTCGATGCCACGCTGCAGCAGCGACAGCCCCGCGACGAGGCCGCCGATCCCGGCGCCGGCAATCAGGACTTTCGGCTTGCGGTGTGTATTCACGCGAACACCGCTATCTGCGCGTGATCAGGAAGTCGTCGGTGAATTCGCCGCGCGACAGCTTGACCGGGATCTCGCCGTCGCTGCCGATCTCGACGATCTCTGAGCCGGACTTGTTATCCTCAGGGGTTAACAGCTCGATGCGCTCTGCGATCCGCTCCGCCTGCCAATCGGTCAGCTTCCAGGCAAACCGGCCGCCGAGATCGCGCATGCCGAATTCGTCGTCGGCGGGCGCAAGCACCAGCGCGTCGCGCGAGACGGCGCCGGGAATTCGCTCCGCCACGGCAATGGTCTGCGGGTTCTCGGCAAAGCGCCGCAGCAGCTTTGCCAGCGCGGCGAGATCGGCGGCTTCGCCCAGGAACAGGAACAGCGGATGAAAATCGCTCGGCATGTATTCAAATCGCAGCATGATCGTCGGTCCGTTGACTGGGACTACTCGCTAAGCACCTTGATGACGTCCTGGGCATGGCACAGCTCCACCGTGCCGACGTCGGCGGGCCGGGCAGGGCACTCCAGATAGCGCACCTGCAGCCACTGGCCGTCGTCCATGTTCTCCACCACTTCGGCGAGGACGCCGGCCTCCAGTTTCAGCCGCGTCCCCACCTTGATCGCCATCACGTCAATCATCGCTACCTTGACCTCGCCCGGAGTTGGCCTCGCTCAGAAGAACGTGGTGAGATTCTTGGCCAGCAGGATGTTCTGTTCAAGCAATATCTCGCGCCGCGCGATCTTCCAGCCATTGTCGGTCAGGCGCAGCGTGTCGTTGCGACGGCCGACGAAGATGTAGGTCTCGTACTCGACGCGGTTCTGGTAGACGAGGAAGCGGCTGGTGACGTCGAGCTCGCGCGCCGCGTCGACATCCGGCCGCGCGCCCTTGATCTGTACATTGCTGACCATATGCGTGATGCGCGACAGCGGCTCCTCGGCATAGTGCACGCCGGTCAGGATCTGCTCGACCCGCTTGGTCAATGTCCATTTGTCCTCGTCGAACCAGCTGATGCCTTCGCCCCGTTTGGTGTTCTCGCGCGCGGCCTGCTGGCCGAACTTCACGTTGCGGCGGATCGGCATGAAATAGCTGATGTCGTCGGTGAGTAGCTCGAGCCAGTCGCGGAAGCGCCGGTCGTCGAGCAAATCGGCCTCGTGGTAGTAGAAATCCTCGACATCGGCCTTCAGCCGGTAGTAGGTCGCCGATCGCTCGATCGCGGCGTTGCCGGCGTGTTGTTGTTGGTCCTGATCCTGAACGGTCGTCATCGCTATCTCCTCATCAGGCATCGCAGGGTTGTCAGAGCGCCGGCTTGGGCGGAATCGGCCCGCCCTGCTGGGCGAAGCAGCCGACATCGATCACGGTGCCGGACAGCGTTTCGGCTTCCGGCGACAGCAGGAAGGCGACCACATTGGCGATGTCGTCACCGGCGGCGACGCGGCCCGCGGCGGTGCCCGGTGCGCCCTTGCCGAAACGCGCCGCATCGCCGCCGACACGGCCGAGGCTCATGCCGCTGACGATGCCGCCGCCACCGGGGATCACGGTGTTGACGCGGATCCGCTGGTGGAAGAAGTCGTAGGCCATCGCTGCGCTGAGCGCGACAACGCCGCCCTTGCTCGCGCTGTAGATCGCCATGTTCGGCTTGCCCCAGCCGGCGCCGGAGCCGATGTTGACGATCGAGCCGCCGCCTTGCGCGATCATGTGCGGGATCGCGGCACGGCTGGTCAGATACGGTCCCTTGAGATTGACGGCGATGATCCGGTCGAACAGCGCCTCGTCGGTGTCGAGCACGGTGCCGAGCGGGCCGATCGCGGCGTTGTTGACGACGCCGTCGATGCGCCCGAACCGCGCCATCGCGTGCGCGACCACGTTGGCGACATCGCCGGCCTGTGACACATCGGCTTCCATCAGTTCGGCGGAGAGCCCTTCGCGATCAAGCTCCTGGCGCAAGGCCGGAATGGCGTTCTGCGCGGTACTCGAGACCTGTGCCGCCTCGAGACCGAAGGCGACCACCGCGTGGCCGCGCCTGGCGAGGCCGAGCGTGATCGCGCGGCCGATGCCGAAGGTGCCCCCGCTGACGAGGACGGTTTTTGCGGGCGCGGTCATTCTGCGGCCTGCCGGTTGCCCGCGGGCGATCCGAGCAACTCGTGCCAGTCGCCGCCCTGCATGTAGGTGGTCCAGCGGCGGTAGAAGCCGCGCGCGATCTGCTCGGTGACTTGGGTCGAGACATCGCCGCCGAGCGGATGATCGGTCACGTAGGCGCCCATCGACTGCTGATAGTTGAAGGGATAGCGCCGCGCCACCGTGCCGGTGCTCGCCGCGGTCGCATAGAGCCAGTTCTCCATGTCGTCCTGCTCGGTCATGCCGGCCGGGCCGGAGTAGCGCATGTAGTAGCGGCGCAGATATTCCTTGGCTTCCTTCGGCGCGTCCTTGTCGACGAGGAAGAAGCGCCAGCCTTCGGTCGAGGTCGGGCTGTGCGGATGCCAGGCGCAAAGTCCGCGCGGCTGGCGGCCGTGATAGGAGGTGTTGGGGAAGATCGTGCCGACGAACGGCAGCAGCCGCGCCCCTTCGCCGAGCCGCCGCTTGCGCTCCTCGAAACAGTGCCGGAAGTATTTTTCGAGGATCGGGTTGTCGAGGAAGGACTCGATGTATTCATTGGCCTCCGGCTGGATCGCGCTGTGTACGCCATGGCCTTCCGGAAAGCTGATCCAGACGTGCTGCGCCTTCTCCAGCTCGTCGTCGCGGCGACCCTTCTTGCCGGCGGCAGCGCTCGGCCCGATGCCGATCAGGTCGACCGAGCGATGGCTTGGGTTGTGATAGGTGTCGCCGAGGAAATTCTCGGCCGCGAATTTCCAGTTGGCGGGGAACACCCATTTGTGGACGCCGATCACCTCGGAGCCGCCCTCGCGGCCGTCGCGGCAGTCGAGCGCCTGGTCGAGATGGACCTTGGCATCGCCGAGATAGGTGATGAAGTCGGGCGCGTCCTTGTCCCAGGTCGCCCAGATCGAGCCTTTGTAGTTGCAGAGCTTCGCCACCGAGACCAGCGAGTTGGCCTCGCGGTCGAGCACCCCGTCGTACAGCGTCCGGTGCAGCGGAACGCCCTGCAGCTTGCCGTCGGTGGTGTAGGTCCAGCTGTGATAGGGGCAGGTGAACAACGACGTGTTGCCCTGCTCGTAGCGGCACACCTTCATGCCGCGGTGCCGGCACGAATTGAGGAAGACGTGAATCTCGCCCTTCTTGTCGCGGCACAGGATGACGGATTCCTCGCCCATCCGCGACGTGTAGAAATCGCCGGGATTGGGCACCAGGCTTTCGTGGCCGACCAGCAGCCAGGCGCGGGTGAAGACCTTGTCGAGCTCCTGCCGGTAAATATCGGCGTCCACGAAGATCTCGCGGCTGATGAAGCCACCCTTGACGTTAACAAGCTGATCGAAATCGTTGCGAAGCGGCATCGGCTCCTCCTTGATCTAGCATGCGCGACCGTGCGTCGCGGCGATAATGGTGCGTCCTACTTGTCGAGCTTGCAGCCGCCGGTTCCCTCGGGGCGGAACGCCTTGTCGCCGGGGATGGCCGCGATCTTCTGGTAGTAGTCCCAGGGATATTTGCTCTCATCCGGCTTCTTCACGCGGTAGAGCGAGAGGTCGTAGACGACGCGGCCGTCTTTGCGGATGTGCGCGGGGCGGCCGAAGAAATCGACCGGCAGCTTGCGCATCTCGGCATTGACCGCCTTGGCCTCGTCGCTGCCGCCGGCCTCGATCGCCTTCAGGTAATGGCGCACGGCGGCGTAGGTCGCGGCCTGCAATTTGGTCGGCTCGCGCTTCTCGATCTCGATGAAGCGCTTGGCGAAGGCGCGGGTGCCGTCGTCGTCATCCCAGTAATATTGGGACGCGATGTACATGCCCTGCGCGTCGCGCAGGCCGATCGAATGGACATCGGAGATGAAGGTCAGCATGCCGACGATGGTCTGCCCGCCTTGTTGCAGGCCGAATTCGTGGGTCTGCTTGACCGCGTTGACGGTGTCGGCGCCGGTGCCGGCCAGCGCCACCACCTTGGCGCCGGAGCTCTGCGCGGCCAGCAAAAAGGATGAGAAGTCGGTGGTGTTGAAGGGATAGCGCACCGCGCCGATCACCTTGCCGCCGGCATCGGTGACGGCGCGTGAGGCATCCTTCACCATCGCGCTGCCGAACGAATAGTCGACCGCGACGAAGAACCATTCCTTGCCGACGCGGCGGCTCAGCTCGCCGACCAGGCCGGCCGACAGCGCGTAGGTGTCGTCGGCCCAATGCGTGACGACGGGCGAGCATTTGTCGCCGGTGAGGTCCGATGTCGCTGCGCCCGAGACCAGCGCGGTGCGGTTGCTCTGCGTCGCAAGGCCGGCGACGGCGAGGCCGACCGAGCTCACCGCGAGATCGGTCACCGCGTCGACATGCTCGACGTCGAACCATTGCCGGGCGATCCCGACCGCGACGTCGGGCTTGTTCTGGTGATCCGCCGAGATGATCTCGATCGGCTTGCCCAGCACCTTGTTGTGAAAATCCTCAGCGGCAAGCTTGGCGGCGGTCACCGAGCCCGGCCCGCCGAGATCGCGGCCGCTGCCGTAGTCGCCCAGCACTGCAATCCGCACCACGCCGTCCGAAATGCCCGAGCCGTCGGATGCGGCGTGCGCCAGCGGCGTCGAGAGCATCAGCGTGGCGATCGCGGCGGCGGCCCATCTGCGCGAGGCGTCTGTCTGCAGCAATTCCAATCCTCCCGTCGATTTTCATATGTCCATCTAGTGGACATTATTCTCATAATTTGCGATAGTATCCGCGCGGGCCGATTGGTCAAGCGCGCTGGATGCAGCGCGCCCCTGCCGAATTTGCGGATGTGGACGGATGGCAAAGAAACCGAAGGCGGAAGTTCAGGACGCGGAGCAGGGGGCGTCAGGCGTGCGGGCGGTCGACCGCGCCATCGCGATCCTGCAATGCTTCACGCCGGATCAGCCGGCGATGAGCGTGATCGAGATCCAGAAGCGGGTCGGGCTGAGCCGGCCGACGCTTTATCGCCTGCTGCAGACGCTGGCGCAGCGCGACCTGATCCAGGCCGAAGGCGACCCGCAGCGCTTCCGGCTGTCGCACGGCGTGATGAAGCTGGCCCATGTCTGGCTGAACGGTCTCGAGGTGGTCGCGATCGCGCGCCCGGTCGTCGAGGGCCTGCGCGAGGCGACCGGCGAGACCGCCGCGCTGTTCCGTGAACAGGATGATCGCGGCATCTGCATCCTCGAATGCGAGAGCCGTCACGTGCTCTCGATCAGCCGCGGCGTCGGCCACAGTCTGAGCCTGATCCAGGGATCGACCGGCAAGGCGATGCTGGCCTTCATGGACCCGAAGCGGCAGGCCGCGCTTCTTGCCAGCATTGCAAAGAGCGCGGATCGCGCGCGGCTCGAGGACGCGCTGACCTTTGCGCGGCGCAACGGCTATGCGACCAGCCATGGCGAGATCTTCGCCGGAGCGGTCGCCGTCTCCGCGCCGTGTTTCGATCATCGCGGCGAGGTCGTCGGTTCGGTCGGCCTCTACGGACCGAGCGCGCGCATCGACGAGCGGAACCTATTGGAATATTCAAAGCTGGTGCGCGAGGCGGGCCGGCAGATTTCGGTTCTGCTGGGCTATCAGGACGGCGCGCCCATCGCGTAGGGCTTCAACACCGCATAGAGCATGTCGTGCGTCGGCGTCGCGACGCCGAGCTTGCGGCCGAGTTCGACCACCTTGCCGTTCAGCCACGGCAGTTCGAGCCGGTTGCCACGCTCGAGATCGAGCGCCATCGAGGCCTTCATCGCCGGTGGCGCGTGTCCGATGAAGTCGAGCACTTTCGTCAGTGCATCCGGCGGCAGCTTGATGCCGTTGGCGTGCGCGATGGCGATGATCTCCTCGCAGGCCGACACGAAGAGCGGGCGCAAGTCGGGATCGTCGCGCAGCTTGCCGATCGGCAGCCTGGTGACCGCGGTCATGCCGGCATTGGTGGCGAGGCCGACGAACTTCATCCAGAGCTCGGTATTGATCTGCTCGCTCAAGGTCGCGTCGAAGCCGGCCTTCAGGCAGAGATTGAGCAGCGCCTTGCCGCGCGGCGTGATGCGGCCGTCGAGCTCACCGAAGATCATGCGCATGAAGGTGCCGACCTGGTTGATGACGCCAGGCTTGATGATCGAGGCCGAGATCTGCGCCACGCCGCCCATCACGGCGTCGCGTCCGAGGATCGGGACCAGCCTGTGAGGCGCGTCGATGCCGTTCTGCAGCGGGATCACCGCCGTGTCGGGGCCGACCATCGGCCTGATGTGCTGGCCGGCGCTTTCGACGTCCCACAGCTTGACACAGAACAGCACGATATCGACCGGGCCGACGCTTGCCGGATCGTCGGTCGCCTGGGTCGGGACCAGATGGGTTTCGCCGCGGCCGCCCTGAACCTTCAGCCCCTCGCTGCGCATGGCGGCCAAATGAGCGCCGCGCGCGATAAAGGTGACGTCGGCGCCGGCATGCGCGAGCGCCGCACCAAAGCCGCCCCCGACGCCTCCGGCGCCCACCACTGCGATCCGCATGATTGTCTCCCTGTCCGTCGCTTTGGGTCGCAGCCTCGACGATGTCGGCGCAATGCGCAACCCGGTTGCGCTATTGCGTAACCCGGCCTGTGTGAAAATCACGTGACCGCAGCCTTGTTTGCTACGCCATCTTCCTGCGTTGACTTGCCCGCCCGAACCGCTAAGCCATTTCGGAAAGTTCGGGAGGAATGCGTGGCGATGACGGAGCCGACGGCGGTCGCGCTTGACAGTGCGACGGTGGCGTTTCGGTTGGCGGATGGACGCGTCTATACCGCGGTCGAGCAGGCCAATCTTTCGGTTGATCATGGCGAGTTCGTCGCCATTGTCGGTCCGACCGGATGCGGGAAGTCGACGCTGCTTAACGTCACGGCCGGGCTGCTCAAGCCCGCGGCCGGAACGGCAAGGATCTTCGACAAGCCGCTGAGCGGCCTCAACCGTGATGCCGGCTACCTGTTCCAGGCCGATGCGCTGTTCCCCTGGAAGACCGCGATCGACAATGTCGCGATCGGGCTCGAGATATCAGGCACGGCGCGCGCCGAGGCGCTCGCGCGCGCGCAGAAATGGCTGACATCGATCGGGCTCGGCGCCTTCGCCAATCGCTATCCGCACATGCTGTCGGGCGGCCAGCGCAAGCGCGTCGCGCTGGCGCAGGTCCTGATCCGCGATCCGAAGATCCTCCTGATGGATGAGCCGTTCGGTCCGCTCGACGCCCAGACCCGGCAGATCATGGGCAATCTGCTGCTGGAATTGTGGAGCGCCGACCGCAAGGCGGTGCTGTTCGTCACCCACGATCTCGAGGAAGCGATCGCGCTGGCCGATCGTGTCGTGATCATGTCGGCCGGCCCCAGCGCGCGCATCATCGGCGACTGGCGCATCACGCTGCCGCGACCGCGCGACATCGCCGAGATCCGGATGGAGAAGGATTTCCATGCCCTGCACCGCGAGATCTGGGGCGTGCTGAAGGACGAGGTGATGAAGGGCTATGTCCAGTCGACGCAGGCGGGAGCCGCCTGATGTCGCGCGTCGCGTTGCTGTCCCTGCAGGTTCTGGTCGCCGTCGTCACACTGGTACTGTGGCAGCTCTTCTCGACCGTGCCGGTGTTCGGCAAGGTGCTGCTGCCGCCGTTCTTCTTCTCCAATCCGGTCGACGTCTTCAGCCAAATTGTAAAGTGGTTCTCGACCGGGGTGATCTGGAAGCATCTCGCGATCACGCTGTGGGAATCCATCCTCGCCTTCGTGATCGGCTCGGCCAGCGGCATCCTGGTCGGCTTCTGGTTCGCGCGGCAACCGCGCGTCGCCGCGGTGTTCGATCCCTATGTGAAGATGGTCAACGCGCTGCCGCGCGTGGTGCTGGCGCCGATCTTCGCGCTGTGGTTCGGGCTTGGCGTCTGGTCCAAGGTCGCGCTCGGCGTGACCCTGGTGTTCTTCATCGTGTTCTTCAACGTCTATCAGGGCGTCAAGGAAGTGCCGACCACGGTGCTCGACAATGGCCGCATGCTCGGCATGAACGAGCGGCAGCTGATGCGCCACGTCTACTGGCCCTCGGCGCTGTCATGGATGTTCTCCTCGCTGCACACCTCGGTCGGCTTTGCGGTGGTCGGCGCGGTGGTCGGCGAATATCTCGGCTCCGCCGCCGGCCTCGGCTACCTGATCCAGCAGGCCGAGGGCGTGTTCGACGTCGCCGGCGTGTTCGCGGGCATGTTCGTGCTGTCGGCCTTCGTCATCCTGATCGACATGGGCGTGACTGCGGTTGAGAAGCGGCTGCTGGTGTGGCGGCCAACGGCGGGGACGCGGGACTAACCGTCATTGCAATCAAGGAGGCCGCCTCCGTTGGCGGCCTCGACGCGTTCTGAGTGCGAAACCGTCAGGTCTTGTATCCCTGGCTGTGGCACCACCACGAAATGCCATTGGTATCGTGGCCAAACTTGAGCAGGGATTCCCTGCATTCGTTGAAGTTGTGGAAACGTTTGACGCCCTCCGGCCAGCAAACCACCGGCGTAGGATTGGGCCAGCTGCTGGAGACGGAGCAGGGTGCTCCCGAGGCTGCCTGCTTAGCGAGTGCGGGTTTATTCTCAGCATTTGCGGGGGCGATCGACAAGATCGCGACAGCTAGGCCCGCGAGGAGTGACGTGGCTTTCATGGCTATCTTCTCCCAAATCCCACCGTTGGGTCGGTGGTGGGCGACTATATCTGAGGTCGTGTCAGGGAAGCGACTCAATTTGCGTTTCGGTTTGTGGCGCGCGACGATCACGCGCGTTCGTGCGCCGGCGCCGCCTCCATCAGCCCGCGGATCTTCTCCGTCATCTCCGGATCAACAGGATTGTAGACGATCATGCTGAGGTCGGGCCGGCCGTCGACCGCGAACGCCGAATATTCGAACTTGACCGGGCCCAGGATCGGATGCCGGAGCTGCTTGACGCCTTCGCCGTGCGTTCGCACGTCGTTGTCGCGCCACAGCGCGGCGAATTCCGGACTGAGCCGGCAGAGCTCGTCGACGAACGGCTGCACCTCGGCTGCGGCACCGGCGCGTGCCGCGTCCACCCTGAAGGCGCCGACCACGAAGCGCGCCACGCTGGCCCAGTCATGTTGTGCGGCGCGGACGCGCGGATCGAGGAACATGAAGCGCAGCACGTTGCGCTCGCGCGGCGGCAGCGATCCGTAGTCCGTCAGCATCACGGTCGCGGCCCGGTTCCAGGCGACGATATCCCAGGTCGCGGTGCGTATCACGGCGGGGCGCGGCTCCAGCGCGTCGAGCACGCGCTGTAGCCGGGGCGTGACGCCTTCGCTCCTCTGGTAGCGCACCTCGGGCGTGCGTCCGAGACCGAGCAGGAACAGATGCTCGCGCTCGACATCGGTCAGCATCAGCGCACGCGCGATGCGGTCGAGCACATCGGCCGAGGGTGCGCCGCCGCGGCCCTGTTCGAGCCATGTGTACCAGGTCGCGCTGATGTTGGCGCGCTGCGCCACCTCTTCGCGGCGCAGGCCGGGCGTGCGCCGCCGCTCCGGCGGAAAGCCGAACACGGCCGGATCGAGCTTGCTGCGGCGGTCCTTCAGGTAGGCGCCGAGCAGGTTCTCTTGCGCGAGCGGTTCGCTCATCCTGTTAGCTATTATACCATGATAAGGTCACTACTTTAACAGGATAGCGCGCAGAGCCAGATTTGTCTCCAACGAAACCTGGAGACTTCCTCATGCGTGTGTTCGTCACTGGTGCCACCGGATTCATCGGCACTCCCGTCGTCAAGGACCTGATCGCCGCCGGACATCAGGTTCTTGGCATGGCCCGTTCGGAAGAGGGGGCCAACGCGATCTCTGCCGTTGGTGCGGAGGCTCTTCGCGGCTCGCTCGAGGACCTTGATAGCCTGCGCAAGGGGGCAAGCGCTTCGGATGCTGTCATTCACCTCGGCTTCGTTCACGACTGGTCCAACTTCGCGAAGAGTTGCGAGATCGACCGCCGCGCCATCGAAGCCTTGGGCTCTGTTCTGGCTGGATCGGACAGGCCATTGATCGTAACCGGGGGCTTGGCGGGATTGGCCAAGCCCGGCGAGATCGCGACTGAGAACCAAACGATATCGCCGGATTTCCCGTTTCCCCGCGTGTCGGAACAGACGGCCCTGTCGCTGAAGGGCGTCCGCGCGTCGGCCATGCGTCTTCCCCAGGTCCACGATCCTGTCAGGCAGGGTCTCATCACCCCATTGATCGCGGTGTACCGCGAAAAGGGCATGTGCGCCTATCTCGGCGACGGGCAAAATCGTTGGCCGGCGGCGCATGTTCTCGACGTGGCGCGCCTCTACCGGCTGGCCATCGAAAAGGCTGAGCCGAACGCAAGGTATCACGCCGTCGCCGAAGAGGGGGTCTCGATGCGCGACATTGCCGAAACGATCGGACGGCGGCTGAAGCTGCCGGTCAAATCCATCGCCCCGCAAGAGGCGCAAGCCTTCTTTGGCTGGCTCGGCACGTTCGCTGCATACGACATGGCGGCCTCCAGTGAGCAGACGCGCAGGAAGCTTGGATGGCAACCGACCGGGCCGGGGTTGATTGTCGATCTCGAGCAGCTGGTCTATTCCGTCCAGTAAGAAGCAGCGCAGTAGGATGCGTAGAATGGGTTAGCCGAAGGCGTAACCCACCATTTCTCCGCGGGTGAGCAGAGTTGGCGGGTTACGCTTCGCTAACCCGCCCTACGCAGCCGATTACAGCGGGAAGCATCGCATGTAGGCCGCAAACAGCTTCTCATCGCTGTAGCTCACCAGCCTTGCGTCGATCGCGTCCGCAAGTTCGAGGTCACGATTCTGAATGCGCAGCCATGCCTGCGAGTCGGCGGTGATGGTCAGAGCCGCCTCTCCGACATGCCGTCCCGGCACGACCTGGAGATCCTTGCCCTTGATCACGACTGTCATATCCAGCGCGCTCGTGCCGGTGAAGCGCAGATGCGTCACGAAATCCAGGCCTCGGGCCCGGCCGCGCTGAAATCCGAGCGAGAGCGAGAAGATGTAGGCCTGCAGGCTGCCGGTGTGGCGGCCGGACGTGACATGCTGAAGCTTCTTGTGCGGAAAGCGCCGCGTCACCGTGTCCTCGGCGTCGGTATCCGGGATCACGTAGACGAACTCGTCCTTGTCGATCAGCGGCTGCACCACATCGGCGAAATGGGCGTCGCGATCGTGCAGGAAGGGGCCGATCACGTCTTCGCCGGCCGGGCAGGCGGAGATGCAATAGGCCGCCTTGTAGCCCGGCTTGAACGACAGCGATTGCCAGATGTTCAACGTCTCGGTGCGGGGAACGCGGGCGCGATAGTCCCTGGCGTCCTTTGCATCCGCGACCTTCTCCACCCACTGCGAGAAGTTGCCGAGAAAGTCGTGATAGTTGTGGGTGTGGCAGGACAGGAAGTCGAAGCCGCCGTCCGGCTTGATGGCGCCGACCGGGCAGGCGGCGACGCACAATTTGCACTCCAGGCACGGATTGTAGTCGATCGGGTGGTCATGGGCGTCGACCTCGCATCCGAGCAGGATGGTGCCGAGCAGGACGAAGCTGCCGAATTTCGGATGGATCACGCTGCGATGGATTCCCATGCGGCCGAGACCGGCTTCCACCGCGATCGGCTTGTGCTGGACCATCATGATCCTGGGAAGGTCCATCTCCATCGGGAACGCGGCAACCGAGTTGCAGGCCGGGATGCCGTGCTCGTCGAGCGCGCGAACGATGGCGCGCGCGGTTTCGTTGACGTGATCATAGGTGCTGTGGAATTCCTCATTGGCGACCGAGCGCGATGGCGAGCGCACCGGCTCGCGGTTCATGTGGCAGACGATCGCGAGCAGGGAGCGCGTCCGGCCATAGACCTTGCGAATGAAGTCCCGCTGCGGCGCGATGGCGGCCCGTTCGAACTCGATGGTGCCGACATCATCGGCTCCGCATCTGCGCGCGATGTCCTTGATCAGCTCCGATGAAACCGGGACGTCGCGGACCG
>NZ_JAQOSR010000055.1:0-47362 GCF_046718885.1 Bradyrhizobium sp. UFLA01-814
ACCATGGTCGTCGGCAGCGTCAGATGTGTATAAGAGACAGCCCCAGCCCTCCCCCGCAAGCGGGAGAGGGAGCGCAGCCGACTCGCGACGCCTACCGATCCAGCACCGCGCGCGCGGTGGCCTCATCCGTGATGAGGCCGTTGATCACCCGGCCCGCCAATGCGGCCTTGATCGACGGCACCTTGGCGGCGCCGACGGCCGCGGCGATCGTGGTCGCTTCCGCGGGGATCTGCGGCGGGATGCTCGTCAGCCGCTTGTTGGTGCCGCCCTTGATCAGGCGGCCCCTGGCGTCATAGGCCCAGCCCGTCACCTCGCCGATCGCGCCGAGCCGCATCATCTCGAGCAGTTCCTCGCGGGTGACGAAGCCGTCGACATGGACCTGGGCCTTCTGGTCCATCTGGCCGATGCCGATCAGCCGCAGATCGGCCTTGGCGGCGACCGCCCTCACCCGCGCGATCGGGTCGATGCGCACCATGCGGTTGCGCTCGTCCTCGCTCGACATCAGGAACGGCAGCGGCATCGG
Organism: Bradyrhizobium sp. UFLA01-814; assembly: GCF_046718885.1. Lineage (NCBI taxonomy): Bacteria > Pseudomonadati > Pseudomonadota > Alphaproteobacteria > Hyphomicrobiales > Nitrobacteraceae > Bradyrhizobium > Bradyrhizobium sp. UFLA01-814. The sequence goes on from NZ_JAQOSR010000055.1 coordinate 524, forward strand.
GTAATGGCGCGCACCGGTGCGGTCGGCGAGCCGTCCCACCGTGTCGTAGAAGCTCGCCGAGCCGTCGGCGGAGATGTTGCCGACCAGCGAGACGATCTGGTGATCGGGCCGCTCGATCGGCGAGACCCGCTCGACCGCGGCGCGTACCGCGCGGCCGGTGCCGAGCGCGACGATGACGGGCGTCTCCGAGCGCAGCGTCATCTCCAGCAGATTGGCGCTGCGCTCGGCGATCCCTGCATTCGACAGCGGCGCCGCCGGATCGGTCGGTACGACGTCGCAATGGACCAGATCGAACCGCTCTTTCAGTCGCGACGCCAGCTCCATGCAGGCCGCGATGGGGTGTTCGAGGCGAAACGTGATTAGCCGCTCCGCGAGGCACAGCGACACCAGGCGCTGCGCCGAGGCGCGCGACACCTGCAGCATTTTCGCAATCTCATCCTGGGTATGGCCCGCGATGAAATACAGCCAGCCGGCGCGCGCCGCATCGTCGAGGCGAGACTTTTCGTTGTCGGGCGCAGCCATCGTCTTGCGTCAGCCTTCCATCCAGAAATCCGTCATCGCGGCGAAGATTCGATCCGCCCCGGCCTGCCGCAGCAGAGCACTGCCATCCGCCAACCGATAGTGGGCGCCACCGACAAATCCCCACACTTTCATGCCCGCCGCCTTCGCCGCCATCACCCCGCTGACGCTGTCCTCGATCACGAGCGTGCGGCGCGACGTAGCGCCCATCGCGCTTGCCGCATGCAAGAACAGGTCCGGGGCCGGCTTGCCGTGCTTGACCATCTGCGCGGTGTAGAGCCGCGGTCCGAAGCTGGCGGCGAGGCCGGTCAGCTCCAGCGAAAACTTCACCCGCTCGAGATCGCTCGACGAGGCGACGCAATATGGCAGCCGCAATTCCTTGAGCACCGCCGCGATGCCGGCGATCGGCTTCAGCCCGGAGCGGAAGGTCTCACGGACCTGCAGCGCCAGGTCGGGCAGAAAGGTCGCGGGCAACGGCTTTCCGACGCCCCGGCAGTAGTCGACCAGGGCCGCGGTGCTGCGGCCGAGGAAGAGTTCGAGCGCCCGTTCAGTGGTCATCCCGATGCCGGCCTGCACCATCGCCTCGGCAAGACAGCGGCAGCTCAATTCCTCGCTGTCGACGAGCACGCCGTCGCAGTCGAAGATGACGAGATCGGTCTCGGGAAGCCGCGGATCCATCCCGACATGAGATCATATGCTCACGCTATGAGCAATAGATCACAGCTTCGCGCGGAATGCCGCGCCTCAAATGGTCGCGGTGCACCGCCAGGGATGCTGTGCGACAAGGCGAAATGCCGCATGACACACCTCTGATCGCGACCATCGTCGCGGGTCTCGGATTAGCTTTCGTCTTCGGAACCATCGCCCAGCGCTTTCGGGTTCCGCCACTGGTCGGTTATCTGCTCGCAGGCGTGGCCGTCGGTCCGTTCACGCCCGGCTTCGTCGCCGATCAGGCGCTGGCAACCGAGCTCGCCGAGCTCGGTATCATTCTCCTGATGTTCGGCGTCGGCCTGCATTTCTCGCTGAACGATCTGTTGTCGGTGCGCGCGATCGCGGTGCCCGGCGCGATTGCGCAGATTGCGGTCGCGACATTGATGGGCCTCGGCCTCGCGCTGTTGATGGGCTGGACCGTCGGCGCGGGCCTGGTGTTCGGCCTCGCGCTGTCGGTCGCAAGTACCGTCGTGCTGTTGCGCGCGTTGCAGGAGCGCCGCCTGATGGACACCGAACGCGGCAAGATCGCGGTCGGCTGGCTGATCGTCGAAGACCTCGCCATGGTGCTGGCGCTGGTGCTGTTCCCGGCGGTGGCCAGCTTGCAGGGCGGCGATGGCGCGGCGCTCACCTCCGACCCGCTCGCCGCCCGTTTCGGTCTCGGGCTGACCGGCGTATTGGTGTTGACGCTGATCAAGATCGCCGTGTTCATCGCGCTGATGCTGGTGGTCGGACGCCGGCTGATCCCGTGGGTCCTGCACTACATCGCGCATACCGGCTCGCGCGAGCTGTTCCGGCTGACCGTGCTCGCGATCGCGCTCTGCATCGCATTCGGCGCCACCAAGCTGTTCGGTGTCTCGCTGGCGCTCGGCGCGTTCTTCGCCGGAATGATGCTGCGGGAATCGCCGCTCAGCCAGCGCGCGGCCCAGGAAACACTGCCGCTGCGCGATGCCTTCGCGGTGCTGTTCTTCGTCTCCGTCGGCATGCTGTTCGATCCATTCAGCGTGGTCCGCGAGCCCTGGCCGTTCGCAGCGACTTTGTTCGTCATCGTGGTCGGCAAGTCGATCGCCGCGCTTCTGATCGTCGTCCTGTTCCGTCACCCGATGGCGACTGCCCTGATGATCTCGGCGAGCCTCGCCCAGATCGGCGAATTCTCCTTCATCCTGGCCGAACTCGGCGTTGCGCTCAATCTGCTGCCGAAGGCCGGCCGCGACCTGATCCTGGCGGGCGCGATCGTCTCGATCATGCTCAACCCGCTGGTGTTCGCGGTGGTCGACTGGCTGACGTCGCGGCTCGAGAAGCCGCAGACCTCCTCGCCAACCGCCGCAGCTTCTGAACCAATCCCGGTCACCGAATTGCAGGATCACACCATCCTGGTCGGCTACGGCCGGGTCGGCAGCATCGTCGGCGATGCGCTGCATCAACGCAGCGCGCCGTTCCTCGCGGTCGAGGCGTCCGACGACATGGTCGCCAAGCTCAAGGAGCGGGGCATCGAAGCCCTGATGGGCAACGCCGCGCGTGCCAGCGTGCTGCGCGCGACCAATCCGGCCGCCGCGCGATCGCTGGTCATCGCGATTCCCGAAGCCTTCGAGGCCGGCCAGATCGTCGAGCAGGCGCGCGCCGCGAATGCCGGCATCCAGATCATCGCCCGTGCGCATTCCGACGCCGAGGTAGATCATCTGAAAGGACTTGGCGCCGACATCGTGATCATGGGCGAGCGCGAGATCGCCCGCGGCATGATCGAGGAGCTCGACAGGGCACGTCCGGCTGCTATGCGAACCGCCGAGCAGGATTCGGCTGCTTGAGATAGATTACGCCCGCCGCACCGATGCACGCCGCGCGTCACGCGATGAGGGAGATCAAAACATGGCCTTCAAGAGCCCGCACGTTTCGCTGGTGTCGTTCTCGGTCGAGATCGGCGCCGCGGACACGACAAACGTCATGCAGGTCGAGACCGACCTGCATCTGAACACCCGTCATCCGAGCTATGACGTGGACGCCGTGGAGCGGCTGGTGCGTGACGCGCAAGCCTATCTCGCCGGCAATGCCGGTCAGGTCACCCGGATCCGGCTGGTCTCCACCCGCAGCGGCCAGACCTGATGGCTCTTTTTATTCGAGCATGATCTCCGCGCACACGCTTCGCGTTTGTCGCGAGAGAAAACCGGCCTCCACTTTTCCGGATCATGCTCTAGCCGCCAAGAAATGCCGGCGCCAGATCTTCCTGCACGATGATGTTGGCGGCTTCCGTCGTCAGCTCGCTGCCGACCAGGTCAAGATTCTTGGCGGCCTCGAACAGCATCGAGCGGACGTCGTCCGGCGTCAGCACGCCTTTCGCGATCAGCTTGCGCACCAGTGCCTGCAGGATAAGAACATCGATCTCGCCATGCGCCAGCGGCGTCGGCTTGTCCGTCATGATCGTCTCCCAGGCTGATCTCAAGGCTGAGGTTCGTCGTAAGTGAGGCGCCTAGCGCGGTGGTGACGCGATATCCTTGTGCAATTGCTCGAACGCGCGGCGCAGGCCGTGCAGCTGATCGACCAGATGGAGGATGACGTCGATGCCCTCGTCGTTGACGCCGAAGTCGCCCTTCAGGTCATGGATCAGATGCGCTCGCGCCACGTCGGTGTCGGAGAAGCTGACCTCGCCGGCGGTCTCGTCCGGCACGAGCCATTGCTGCTCGATCCAGAACTCCAGCGTCTGCACCTCCAGACCTGCACTGGTGAGGAACTGCTGCTTGTTCATGATGCACCATCCTCGCGCGGATCGAATGCCTTTCGATCCCAGTTCGATACAAACGCCTCGAGCTCGGGATCGGGTCCCTTGGGCAGGACCACCTTGAGCTTGACGAGCTCGTCGCCATGGCCTCCACCGACGTGGGGCGCGCCCTTGCCGCGCAACCGCATGGTCGTGCCGGTGTTCGATCCCTTCGGAACCGTCATGGTCACGGCACCGGTCGGCGTCGGAACGCGGACTTTTCCGCCGAGCACCGCCTCGGACAGCGAGATCGGCAGTTCCAGCGTAATGTCGTCACCCTCGCGGGTGAAGCGCGGGTCGGGGCGAACCTCCACCTCGATCAGCGCATCGCCTGGACCGCCCTTGCCGCTGCCGGGCATGCCCTTGCCGCGCAGACGAATGATCTGGCCATCGACGAGCCCCGGCGGGATCGTCACCTCGAGCATACCGCCGTCGGGAAGCGTCAGCCGCTTGCTCGCGCCGGTGATCGATTCCGCGAAGTCGATCGCGAGAGCGTAATGCAAATCGCGGCCGCGCCGGTTGGCGCGCGCCTGCTCGCTGCGCCGGAGCAACTCGGCGAAGGCGTCGTCCTGGTCCATGTAATCGGCATAGCCGGAACTGTCGGCATAGGGATGCCCCGCATCCGCGGTAGCGAAATCCCGGTAGTAGCGATGCTGCGGCCGCTCGGCGCCATCAGCATCGATCTCGCCGGCGTCGAAGCGCTTGCGCTTCTCGGCATCCGAGAGCAGATCGTTCGCAGCAGCGACTTCCTTGAATTTGTCTTCGGCCGCCTTGTCACCCGGATTGAGATCCGGGTGCAGCTTCTTCGCCAGCTTTCGATAGGCCTTCTGGATATCGGCCGCAGACGCCGTCGGGGCAACGCCAAGAATCTCGTACGGATTTCTCACAACCTGCTCCGCAACACCGTGAGTGCACCTGCAATCATGAGGGCGCAAAAGCAGGCGATTTGCAAGTGCGCAGGCGCGCCGCCCGGAAGCGGCCGACGCAGCACGCGCTCACGTCACATGACGAGCTAGGATGTATGTCCGGGGTCCAGATAGTTCGGCATGTTCTTTTGCTGCTGCGGCGTCATCTTGGCGGTATCCGCCTTGCCGGGCACGCCCCGCGGACCGAGCAGGGCGCGCTGCATATCGTCCTCGCTCAGGCGCGGCTTGCCATCGTCGAGCTGCCCATCGCCACCGTGACTCTGTGCCATGACCAACCTCCAGTGATGATCGCTTGCGCACAGGCGGGACAATACCGCGCTCCGCCGGAACGAGCCAGCGGAGCGCGGACGTGCCTTAGTGTTGCTCCTGCCGCTTCTCCTCCGCGGGATGACCTGCCGCGGGCGCAGCATGCGGAGCGGCGTGCGGCTGTGGCCGTGCGGCCGGCTGGGGATGGCCAGCCTGCGGATGCGGCTCAGGACGCGCCATCGTCTCCGGGCGCACCTCCGGCCTTGCCGTGGGCTCCGATCGTGCTTCGGGCATCGCCGGCTCAGGCCGCGCGACGGGCTTCGCGGCAGGCTCGGGACGCGGCTCTTCCTTGCGCACCTCTTCGGGCCGCTTCTCCTGCACGGCAGGCCGCGCCGCTTCTGCAGGATGCGGCTCAAGCTTCGGCTCGGCGGCAGGCGCTGCGCGCTTCTCTTCGACCGCAGGCCTGTTCACTTCGGCGGGCGGATGCGCCGCAACGCCCTTCTCGGGAACCGGAAGCGCGTGGGATCCGGCAGGCGCCGGTGCAGCAGGATGCGGCTCAGCCTTCGTCTCGGGAGCAGGTGCCGCGCGCTTCTCCTCGGCCGCGGGCTTGTTCGCCTCGGCGGGCGGATGCGCCGCCGGAAGCTCCTTCCCCGGGACCGGGAGCGCGTGGGAAGCAGCCGGTGCTGTTGCGGGCGCGGCTGCAGCTCCCGGATGCCCCGGCTCCCCCGCCGCCGGCCGCGCAGCGTTGGCAGGCACCGCCTCGCCGGCCGCGCGCGCGCGAACCACGCCCGGTCCCTTCAATTCGCCGGGACGCGCCGTTGCGGCGACGGCGGGCACGCCATTGTTGGTCCGCTTGAACAGGCTCGGATCCTGGCTTGCGGTCTCGACCTGCTTGCGTTGCAACGGCGTCGCCGCGAAGTGCTGCTCCTTGGCGATCGCGCGATCGGCCGGCGTCGGCCGCACCTCAATGCCGCCGCGGCCGCCATTGTAGCTGACGTTGTTGACGGTGGTCTGATTGATCGTGACGTTCTTCTCGTAGACGTTGGTGATCCGCGCGCCCTGCAGATTGTTCACGGTGCGATTGTAAAAGAAGTTGCCGTGATCCCAACGGCCGCCTTCATAGCCTGAACCGCCGTAGCCGAAGCCGTAATTGACGCCGCCGTAGAAGCCGACGCGATCACCCCAATAGCCCTGATGGAAAATGAAGCCGCCGCCGAACGCGCCCCAGTAGCCGGGCGTCCACAGCAGTCCGACCCTCGGCGGCTGCACCCAGGTGCCCGGCACCCAGTAGTAATCGCCGCGATCCTCGTCCCACGACCAATTGCCCGGCGACCACATGTAGCCGGGACCAGGCACCGGCGGCTGATCGTAAGTGGGCAACGGCGGCGGCGCGGTCTCGACGGCAGAGACCGGCGCGCATGCCGCATCCTGCGCGATTGCGGGCACCGCAGTCGCATAGAACAGCGCCGTGGCAAGCGCTGCACACGACACGGTCGAATAGAGACGAGTTCTCATTGGGAGCCTCTTCGATGAGCACGTTCAACGTGAGACGGAACAAAAGTTCCGTGCATCGGCAATGCACCGACACACTTCATCGCTAGCGCCTTGACCTTACACCAGCCTGAAACGCATCGACGCAAACGGAAACGCGCACACGCGGCTATTCACGGTCGGTTCAGAGTGCGCCGTGATGCAACGTTGCGAGATTCAGTGGAACATCGCGCGTTGCTTCTCTGCATCATCGAGCGAGCTACGCGAAACGCGACGTGATCGATTCCGACAGCGTGTCCCGAACATGACTTGGGCCTTCGTACGATCACAGCGTTCCATGCTCATCCAGCGCTCGCTTCGCGAGCACAGCGAACCATCGAACCGCAATCAGCGCGATGCGTGCACCCGGCTTGCCGGCGCGGCCGTAGCAGTGCTCCCGGATGAGTGCCAAAGACGAACATCAGCCCTCGCAACGGCTTAACCGCAGCATCCCGGCGGGCGCGCTCCGCGATTGACACTCCCCTGAAAGGACCACACGATGCGAGATGCGACGGCCTTTGGCCCGCGGCTTTTCCGTCGGCGCAATTGCACGGGGCTGTTGCATGATGGATGTCATCGTTCCGCCATCTGTCGCCGGCGGGACTGCGTGGCTGACTTGATCTCGACGAGCCTGCGTTGCCCTGAGGTGCCACGATGAACATAGAAAAATATACTGATCGCGTTCGCGGCTTCATTCAGTCGGCGCAATCGCTTGCGATGCGCGAGGGGCATCAGCAGTTCTCGACGCTTCACATCCTGAAGGTGCTGCTCGACGACAATGAGGGCCTCGCGGCCGGCCTGATCGACCGTGCTGGCGGCAACTCGCGCGCCATCCTCAAGGCGACCGAAGACGCGCTGGCGAAGGTACCGAAGGTGAGCGGCGCCGGCTCGGGACAGATCTATCTGGCGCCGGAGACCGCGCGCGCCTTCGCGGCGGCCGAACAGGCCGCCGACAAGGCCGGCGACAGCTTTGTCTCGGTCGAACGCCTGCTGCAGGCGCTCGCAGCCGACAAGGACAGCGAGGCCGGCAAGCTGCTCGCCAAGGGCGGCGTCAATCCGCAGAACCTGAATGCGGCCATCAACGCGCTGCGCAAGGGCCGCACCGCCGACAGCGCGTCGGCCGAGAACGCCTATGACGCACTGAAGAAATATGCCCGCGACCTGACCCAGGCCGCGCGCGACGGCAAGCTCGACCCGGTGATCGGCCGCGACGAGGAGATTCGCCGCACCATCCAGGTGCTGTCGCGGCGGACCAAGAACAATCCTGTGCTGATCGGCGAGCCCGGTGTCGGCAAGACCGCGATCGTCGAAGGCCTCGCGCTGCGCATCGTCAATGGCGACGTGCCGGAAAGCCTGCAGGACAAGGCGCTGCTCGCGCTCGATCTCGGCGCGCTGATCGCCGGCGCAAAATATCGCGGCGAGTTCGAGGAGCGGCTCAAGGCGGTGCTGCAGGAGGTGACCTCGGCCGAGGGCGGCATCATCCTGTTCATCGACGAGATGCACACGCTGATCGGCGCCGGCAAGGGCGACGGCGCGATGGACGCATCCAACCTCCTGAAGCCCGCGCTCGCCCGCGGCGAGCTGCATTGCATCGGCGCCACCACGCTCGACGAATACCGCAAGCATGTCGAGAAGGACGCGGCGCTGGCGCGACGTTTCCAGCCGGTGTTCGTCTCCGAGCCGACGGTCGAGGACACCATCTCGATCCTGCGCGGCCTCAAGGACAAGTATGAGCAGCATCACGGCGTGCGCATCGCGGATTCGGCGCTGGTCGCCGCCGCGACGCTGTCGAACCGCTACATCACCGACCGCTTCCTCCCCGACAAGGCGATCGACCTGATGGACGAGGCGGCGGCGCGGCTGAAGATGCAGGTCGACTCCAAGCCGGAAGAACTCGATTCGCTCGACCGCGAGATCATCCGGCTCAAGATCGAGCAGGAAGCGCTGAAGAAGGAGACCGATCTCGGCTCCAAGAGCCGCCTGCAGACGCTCGAGAAGGATCTTGTCGATCTGGAAAAGAAGTCGGCGGACATGACGTCGAAATGGCGGTCGGAAAAGAGCAAGCTCTCCGACGCGCAGAAGATGAAGGGCGAGCTCGAACAGTTGCGCACCGAGCTTGCCAATGCGCAGCGCAAGGGTGAATTCCAGAAGGCAGGTGAACTGGCCTATGGCCGCATTCCCGAACTCGAGAAGAATCTTGCGGCGGTCGAGGCCAGCGAGACGTCGTCCGCCAGTGAAACCGTGACCGCCGACAATATCGCGCAAGTAGTGTCGCGCTGGACCGGCGTGCCGGTCGACAAGATGCTGGAGGGCGAGAAGGACAAGCTGCTGCGCATGGAGGAGATGCTGGGCAAGCGCGTCGTCGGCCAGGCCGAGGCGGTCCGCGCGGTGTCGACCGCGGTGCGCCGCGCCCGCGCCGGCCTGCAGGATCCGAACCGGCCGATCGGCTCGTTCATGTTCTTAGGTCCAACCGGCGTCGGCAAGACCGAGCTTGCGAAAGCGCTTGCCGAATATCTGTTCGATGACGAGACCGCGATGATCCGCCTCGACATGTCCGAATACATGGAGAAGCACTCGGTCTCGCGGCTGATCGGCGCCCCTCCCGGCTATGTCGGCTATGACGAGGGCGGCGCCCTGACCGAAGCGGTGCGGCGGCGGCCTTATCAGGTCGTGCTGTTCGACGAGATCGAGAAGGCGCATCCCGACGTCTTCAACGTGCTGTTGCAGGTGCTCGACGACGGCCGCCTGACCGACGGCCAGGGCCGCACCGTCGATTTCCGCAACACGCTGATCATCATGACCTCGAACATCGGCGCCGAATACCTGGTCAACCAGCCGGAAGGCCAGAGCACGAGCGCGGTGCGCGAGCAGGTGATGAACATGGTACGGGCGCACTTCCGCCCGGAATTCCTCAACCGGATCGACGAGATCATTCTATTCCACCGGCTGCAGAAGAGCGACATGGGCCGCATCGTCGAGATCCAGTTCTCGCGGCTGCGCCGGTTGCTGGAGGATCGCAAGATCGAGCTGGAGCTCGATCCGAAGGCGCGCGACTGGCTGGCGGAGAAAGGCTGGGATCCGGCTTACGGCGCCCGCCCGCTGAAGCGGGTGATCCAGCGCAGCGTACAGGATCCGCTGGCGGAGATGATCCTTTCCGGCGACGTGCGCGACGGCTCGGAGGTAAAGCTCTCGGCCACCAAGGCCGGCCTCACCTTCAACGGCAAGAAGCCGGAGAACGCGGCGGCGGACGAATTCGAACCGGTGTGAGACAGGCCGGATTGCCCACGACGCGCTGTCATCGGCGCGTCGTCTGCCGGCATCATATGCAAGCCGACCATACAAGCTGACCTGCAACCAGGGAGAGCGCCATGACGCAGCACCAGATCAAGGACAACATGGAGGTCATCGGCGCCGATGGCGTGCATGTCGGCACCGTCGATCACGTCGAGGGCAACCGCATCAAGCTCAAGAAAAGCGACAGCGACGGCTTCCACAAGGGCCATCACCACTTCATCGAGCTCGGCTTCGTGGCGGGTGTCGAAGGCTCCAAGGTTCGGCTCTCCGCCAACGCCGCGATTGCGGTGACCCTCGAGGAAGAGAAGTCCGGCAAGCCGGTCGATTGAGGCAGGCACCTCTGCAAGCGCGTGAGCCATTCGAGCCCTTGTAAAGGCTCCACCGGCATGCTCCTCTGCCCCTGTCTGGACGCCGATCCGGCGTCCAGCGCCTGCCTTTTGTCCTCGTGGAAGTGCCGTTTTAGTCAAGGAGACCTGCGTGCCATCAGCCGTTCCGCAACCGGTCGCTGCGAAGCTGACGCGCGCGGCCATCTTCCTTGCGGTCACGCTCAAGCCCAATCCGGAATATGATGCGGTGGTGCGGTCGCTATGCGCCGACCTGGGCGCGCTGCTGCGTGCCGTGGGCTTCCGCGACCTCGAGGGCCGGCTGTCATGCGTCATGGGCATCGGCTCCGACGCATGGGACCGGCTGTTCGGTGCGCCGAAGCCGAAAGGTCTGCATCCGTTCCGCGAGATCAATGGCGTCCACCACGCCGTCGCAACGCCGGGCGACCTGCTGTTTCACATCCGCGCCGTGCCGATAGACCTGTGCTTCGAGCTCGCGACCCAGATCATGACGCGGCTCGGCGATGCGGTTGCGACCTCCGACGAGGTGCACGGCTTCAAATATTTCGACGAACGCGACCTGCTCGGCTTCGTCGACGGCACCGAGAATCCCGAAGACCAGGCGGCCACCGACGCCACCATTATCGGCGACGAGGACGCGGCGTTTGCCGGCGGCAGCTATGTGATCGTGCAAAAATACCTGCACGACCTGACGAAGTGGAACGAGCTGCCGGTCGAGATGCAGGAAAAGATCATCGGCCGAACCAAACTGTCCGACATCGAGCTCGACGATGCGGTGAAGCCGAGCTACGCGCACAACGCGCTGACCACGATCGTCGAGAATGGCGAGGAGCTCGATATCGTCCGCGACAACATGCCGTTCGGCAATATCAGCAAGGGCGAGTTCGGGACTTATTTCATCGGCTATGCCAAGTCGCCGCACCGGATCGAGCAGATGCTGGAGAACATGTTCGTCGGCAAGCCGCCGGGCAATTACGACCGTTTGCTCGACTTCAGCCGCGCCGTGACCGGCACGCTGTTCTTCGTCCCGTCGGCGACCTTCCTGGAGGACGTCGCGAGCGAGGCGCCGGCACCCTCGCCCGCCGAGCCGTCTCTGGATGACGCCGGGACCGACGACACACCTGCACCAGGAATACCGCCGTCCGACGGCTCGCTCGGGATCGGCTCGCTGAAAGGAGAGGCTGGACATGAATAATCTTCATCGGGGACTCGCCCCTATCTCGGACGCGGCATGGGCCCAGATCGAAGAGGAGGCCTCGCGCACGTTGAAGCGCCATCTGGCGGCGCGCCGTGTCGTCGACGTCGACGGTCCGAAGGGAACGGATTTCTCCGCGGTCGGCACCGGTCATCTCAAGAAGATTGCGGCGCCGGGCGACGGGGTCGAGGCGACGCAACGCGACGTCCAGGCGCTGGTCGAGCTGCGCGTGCCGTTCGAGCTCTCGCGCCAGGCGATCGACGATGTCGAGCGCGGCGCGAACGATTCCGACTGGGATCCGCTCAAGGATGCCGCGCGCAAGATTGCCTTCGCCGAGGATCGCGCGGTGTTCGACGGCTACGCGGCCGCCGGCATTCGGGGCATCCGTCAGGGCACCAGCAACCCGGTGCTGACGCTGCCGTCGAGCGTCAAGAACTATCCCGCCGTGGTCGCGCAGGCGGTCAGCCAGTTGCGGCTTGCCGGTGTGAACGGTCCCTATACGCTGCTGCTCGGCACCGAGCCCTATACCGCGATCGGCGGCGCCACCGACGACGGCTATCCGGTGCTGCAGCACATCCAGCGCCTGATCGACGGCAAGATCATCTGGGCGCCCGCGATCGAGGGCGGCGTCCTGCTGACCACCCGCGGCGGCGATTTCCAGCTCTCGATCGGCCAGGACCTTTCGATCGGCTATCTCAGCCACTCGGCGAAATCGGTTCAGCTGTATTTCCAGGAGACCATCACTTTCCTGATGCTGACGAGCGAGGCGTCAGTGGTGTTTGCGCCGGAGGCGAAGAAACCCGCTTAGCCCTATCGGCGTTCACTCTTCCAGGAGGCTTCGGCCAATCCGTGGCCGGAGCTTCCGTTGAACTTCAACGGAGAGGAGGCGCGCAATGGACTACGATCTCTACATCAATCCGAAGAAGACATCGGTCGGTCTTTATGTCCGCAAGGGTGCGGGTCTTCCCGATCTTGCCGATGCCAAGGACTGGGTGTTCGACGGCACCTCGGCTCAGGCCAATCTGCCGCCGCAGCTCGTGAAGGAAATCGAGGCCAACGGCCACGCCTTTCGCGACATGGATTAAACGCGTCTGCCGGCGTTATTTCTCACCAGTCTTCACCGGGGCGGTCTCGGGCATCAGGCTCATCGCCACGATGCCGACCGCCGCCGCGAGCAGGAGATACCAGGACGGCGCCAGCGGATCCCCTGACACGTGCAGCAGCCACGTGACCACAAGTTGCGCGGTGCCGCCGAACGTCGCGATGGCGACCGCGTAGATCGTGGCGAACACGCCGCCGCGAATGCTCTGCGGCAGCGCTTCGGTGAAGGCGGCATAGAACGCCGTGAACGGCAGCGATCCGATGAACGACAGGATGCCGAAGCCGAACAGCAGCGACCACGCACCGGGGTCCTGGACGATCCACAGGAAGGCCGGATAGGTCAGCACCAGCACGACCAGCTGCGGCCAGATCATGATCGGCTTGCGTCCGAGCCGGTCGGCAAGCCAGCCGCCCAGCACCGCGCCGATGATCTGCAGTCCGTTGCTGACCAGCGAGACCGTAAACGCCAGCGACGGCGACACATGCAGCGTGTTCTTGGCGTAGGTCGTCATGTATTGCGTCACATAGGTCGAGATCGTGCCGCTGGCCAGGATCATCACCGCCAGCACGATGACGCGAAGATGCCGGCGCGCCAGCGCCACATGGCTCGCGCGTTCGACCTGCCCGGCGACGTGCTCCCCATGCGAGACCGTTTCCGGCAGCGTGCGGCGCATCCAGATGCCGAACGGCAGACAAGCGGCCCCGAGCAGGAACGCGATGCGCCATCCATAGGCCTGCAGCATGTCGGGCGCCATCGCGCTGCTCAGGATGACACCGACAAGCGCGCCCACCGTCGCCGCGATCTCCTGGCTGGCCGGCTGCCAGGCGACCACGAGGCCGCGGTTCCTCGGTGCAGCGATCTCGATCAGATAGGCCGTGGTCGGCCCGACCTCGCCGCCGAGCGCGAACCCCTGCACCATCCGCGCCAGGATCACGATGATCGGCGCCACAATGCCGATCGCGGCATAGGAAGGCGTCAGCGCGATGGTCAGGATCGCGCCGCCCATCAGCGCGAAACTCAGCAGCATCGCCGGCCGCCGCCCGACCCGGTCGGAGAAGATGCCAAGCACGACGCCGCCGATCGGCCGCGTCAGGAAACCGGCGCCGAAGGTCGCAAGCGACAGCATGAGGCTGCCGTATTCGCTGTGCGCGGGGAAGAAGGTGCGCCCGATCTCGGTCGCAAAGAAGCTGTAGGTGATGAAGTCGTAGAACTCCAGCATGTTGCCGATGGTCGCGGCAAACGCTGCGCGCTTGACATCGAACTGTTCCCTGCTCGCAATCTCCGGCAACGCTCTCGGTTCCTTGTCTGCTTGTGCGAGCGGAGTATTATTCCTCCGACCATGTTAGGCAAGGCATGGAGAGCCGCGCGATCTGCATGTGACACAAGCGACAAGAGGAACAGATCCGATGCCAGCCGACAAACTCTTCATCAATGCCAGGCTCGGTGACGGCACCAGCCGCGATCTGCTGGTCCGTGGCGGCCGCATCGTTGCGATTGAGGCGAAAGGCGAACGGCCCAACGGGATCGAGATCGTCGATCTCGGCAATGCGCTGGTCGTGCCCGGCTTCGTCGAAGGCCACATCCATCTCGACACCAGTTTTTACGGCGATACCTGGCGGCCGCACCGTCCCTGCACCGACGGATTCGACGTCCATGAGCGGGTGGCGTTTCAGGCCGAGAACCTTGCCGCGGCCGCGCCGATGGACGTGCGCGCACGGAACCAGCTCGACCTCTGCATCGGGCACGGCACGACGCAGATGCGCAGTCACGTCATGGTCGACGGTTCGGTGGGGCTGAAGTCGCTGGAGACCATCCTCGGGGTTCGCGAGGAATACAGGGATTTGATCGATATCCAGCTCGTGGCGTTTCCCCAGAACGGCATCCTCACCAGCCCCGGCACGCCGCAACTGCTCGACGAGGCCATCAAGCTCGGCGCCAATGCCGTCGGCGGGCTGGATCCGGCAAGCTTCGACCGGGATGTCGAGGGCCATCTCGACGTCGTGTTCGGCGTAGCGCAAAAGCACGGCGTCGATGTCGATATCCATCTTCATGACGGCGGCATGCTTGGCGCCTTCGAGGTCGAGCAGATCGCGGCGCGCACCCGTGCGCTCGGCATGGAGGGCCGCGTCACCGTCAGCCACGCTTACGGGCTCGGCGACATTCCTGCCGACGCGCTGAAGAAGACCGCCGACAGTCTGGCGCGCTCGGGCGTGGCGATCATGACGAATGCGCCGGGCAGCCGGCCGTTCCCGCCCGTCGCCTTGTTGCGGAAAGCCGGCGTCACCGTGTTCAGCGGCAACGACAACATCCGCGACTCCTGGTGGCCCTATGGCGACGGCGACATGCTGGGCCGCGCGATGATGATCGGATACCGCTCGGGTTTCTACACCGATGAGGAGCTCGCGATCGCGTTCGACATGATCACCGCGGCCGGCGCCAAGGCGCTCAGGCTCGAGGACTACGGCCTTCATGTGGGGGCCAAGGCCGATTTCGTGACCCTGAACGCCTTGCATATCCAGGAAGCCGTGGTCGCGCGGCCGTCCGGGCGTTCCGTCTACAAGGGCGGCGTACTCACCGCGCGAGACAATCGCGTCACCAAGGCCGCCGGCCGATCCTGAACCGGACGCGGCGTGCAATCGAACGGCTTAGCGGACCGGAGGGATGATCGCGCGGAGGACGTCTGCCTTCCAGCGTTGCCGGGCGCCGTCGAATGCCGCGAAATCGTGGTCGAACTGCCAGTAAGCCCACGCCCAGCCATTGCGTTCCGCGCGTCGCGCCATGAACGACAGATACGTCGCGCGGCTCTCCGCGGGAGCACGTTCATAGACACCGAACTCGCCAAGATAGATCGGGCGCTTCTCCTTCGCGGACCAGGAGCGGATCTTGTCGAAATCGGCCGAGGCCCTGGCTTCGTCTTCCGCAGAGCCCCAGCGCAACGGACCGATCTTCGAGAAGGTCGGCGACCACGGCGCGCCCTGATGGGTGAATTGCAGCGGCAGGTAATAATGGAACGTGACGATCAGGTTTCGGTCGCCGGCCGGTAGCACCAGGTGATCGATCGGCAGCTCCTCGGTGTTCAGGATCGCGACCACGACATTGCGCTTCGGGTTGGTATCCCGGATGATGGCAAGACAATCGCCGAGCAACGCGTTCCACTCGGCCGAGGTCATGTTGCCGCCGGGCTCGTTCAGGATCTCGAACACCAGCGCCGGGTATTTCCCCGCATAGCGCGAGGCGATCTGGCGCCAGAATGCCTTGAGCTTCGCGCCGCATTCCGCCACGTCGCGTTGGCAGAGATCGGTGTCGTGCTCATCGAGGATCGGAACGAGCCTATTCGCCAGCACCTGCTCGATCACGGCATCGAGACGCCGCAGGACGGCATCATCGAGGATGTTGCCGGAATCCATATGCCTGAAGCCGAAGAAGTTGATCCGGACATGGGAAAAGCCGGCCTTGCGAATCGCGGCGAGGTTTTCCAGGCGGAACGGCGCGTTCTGGTAGCCTTCCCAGATGCCGTCATAGCCGAGAATATTGATGCCGCGCCCTAATGCCGCGGCGTCCGGCGATGCCCCCTGCCCCGCAGCGTTCACCGGCGCGATCAGCGGGACAGCAAGCGCCGCCGCCGCCAGCATGACGAAGGCTCTTTGCAGAAGCAATCGGAACGCGGTCATGGCTGCTCCAACTCGCGCGGCTCTACGCGCGACGACGGCACCGGCCGGCAAATGGCGAGGAAGAAGGCGATCAGCAGCACCGACGTGAACATCGTCGAGCGAAGGAAGACCGTCTCGGTGAAATTGGTCTGGCAGTTGAGGAAGACGAACCCGATGATCAACGCGCAGTGCAGGCGGTCAATCGCCCGCCCTGCGATCAGGCAGAGCACCTTGTAGGAAAACAGGAAGACGCTCGCCGCGAACAGGAAATAGCCGAGGAATCCGGTCTCGACGAGAATGGCGATATAGCCGTTGTGATAATTGTCGAGCACCCAGCCGTGGTTCTGGTTGAAATAGTCGTAGATCGCCGGATTGGTCCAGAATCCGTTGATACCGAATCCAAACAGCGGCGCGTCATCGAAATGGCTGATGGCGTACTGCCAGATGAAGGTTCGCTCGGTGAAATCGATCGTCGTGTCGAAGACATGGATCGAGTCGTAGCCGGTCGTATAGAAGTACAGGATCAACAGCACGGCCGCGACGCACATGGCACATGGCAGCATCGCGTAGACCTGCATGCAGCGGACCGACCACAGGGAGGTGAGCAGCAGCGCGCAGGCAACCAGCGACAAGGCGCCGGCGCCGCGCGACTCCGTGAGCATGACGCAGGTCGAGGCGAGCACGAACGTCACGAGGAACGGCAGCCATCCCTGTCCCGCTATCTTTCGATAACAGGCGAAGAACATGAGATAGGCGCCGGCGAAGCCCAGGGTTTGCTTCGACTCGAAGACGCCCTGCCACTGTCCCTTGTGCATCCAGGTCTGATCGACCCCGATGTCCGGGAGGACGACCGCACAAAGCGCAGAGGCCGCGATCAACACAAACAGGCCGCGGGTGGCCGATGTCACGATGTCGTCGATATCGAGGCGGGTGATCATGCAGAACGCGCCAAGCGTCGTGATCGCGAGCGCCGCGGCCTTCATCAGGGCCGCCACGCCGAGGTTGGTCCACAACACGGAGACAGTGGCGAACGCATAGAACGCGACGATCACGAGCGTGTCGAGATTGAGGGCCAGCCGCAGGCAGGGACGGATGAACAGGCTTGCGTAGATCAGGACGCCCCACATCAGCAGGGCGACGGCCTGCTGCACCAAGGTCAATTCAGTCGGAAGCAACGCGGCGTGGAAGGTCCCCATCGACATGATCACATTGATGGTGATCGACCAACCGACGACGGTCCTGGCGAAAGTTTCCGCCCCGACACCGGGTGCCTGCCAGATCGATCCGTCGATCGCACGTCCGTCCATTCGGTTGTACTCCGCTCAAGGAATGAGCCTGCTGCTCCGGTGGATCGGAGCGGCACATTGCACTCGTTAGAGGCGTCGGTCCTTCGCTGACGGGGATCGAGTGCGGTTGAACAGCAGATAGAGCGCGTGCGGATTGGTCGTCAGGTAGCGCCAGAACAGCCGCCGCGGCTCCAGCCATAGGCGCCAGGCCCACTCGAGACCGACGATCTGCATCCATCTCGGCGCACGCGGCCGCGAGCCGGACAGGAAGTTGAACAGCCCGCCCGAGGTCTTGATGACGCCGACATTGCCGAGCCGAGGCATGAATTCGTCGACGAAAGCCTGCTCATAGGGCACGCCGAGCGCTACCCAGAGAAAATCCGGCGCCAGGGCATTGATCTCGTCGACCTTGGCCCGCAGTGCGTCGCCGCGCAGATAGCCGTGCGAATGGCCGACGATCTTGAGTGCCGGATAGGCCCGGCGGACATTGGCAATGGCAGCCTTGTTCTCGGCTTCGTTGGCGCCGAACAGATAGAAGGTCAGCCCGAGCTCTTCCGCCTTGCGTGCGACGTCGTGAAACAGATCCGTGGTCGCGACGCGCTCGGGAAGCGGATTCGGCGACCGAAGCTTGGACACCATGACCAGCGGTTGGCCGTCGGCGTTGATCAGATCGGCGGTACGGAACAGCCGGTCCGTCATCGGCTCGGTCGAGCAGCGCGACAGCACCTCGCCGTTGGCGGAGGTCAGATACAGCGGACGATTGGCGCGCCGGCTCGGATGCACCGCCTCGACCATGAACTCGGCGGTCTGCTCGCGATCGAGCACGGCGAGCCGCAGTCCACCGATGGTGGCCCGGGGAACACCGGCAGTCGCAGCCCTGCCGACAGGATTGATGCGCCGCTCCCGCGCGCCGTGTGGCAATGATCCGATCTGCGCCGACGCCGAGGACATCTGCTCGGCCCGCGATATGTCGCAAATCCGGACAGGTGGCGCAGCCATGTCCGAATTGAGACGCCGAGGCGGCTTGCGGTCGGCCTGCGGGAACGAAATTGCGTAGGAAGCGCGGGTTTTTTGGCTGTGACTCAGCATTTCGGCGGGACTCCAGGACTTGCGAGCCCTTAACTGCAATATCCGGTCCAGACCGTGTGCGATTATCTCACCACGGCGCGATTGAGCTGATCCTTAAGGGATTGTTAACGATGCTGATCCCTCGGACGCGGCCACGTTGAGTTGACGGCCAATCGCAGCCGATGCGATGACGGCAATGGCTCGCCCCAGCAACAATGTGCAAAGGTCGAGGCATTGCATTAATACAAATCGTATTCTGCCGCTGCCCGAGCCGATCGACCTTTGCTATAAGGGTGCGTGCCGGATTCAATCGGCGCTTTGAAACTGTCGTTTTGTTTGGTCTCACATGAACAAGAATGATGACGCGTTCGATGTCAGCATCGACGACGCATTCGACTTCCTGTCTGAAGAGTACGTGAAGTTATTTAAAGGCTCGGACGCGACCGCCTTCCAACATCCGCTATGGCTGGACAGCCTTTACCGCAAGCTCGCTCCCGCCGCGTCGGCCAAGCCGCTGGTCGTCATCGTCCGCCATCGTGCGAACAAGTCGCTTGCGGCCGTGCTGCCGATGCTGCGCGTGCGACGCGGCCCGATGCGCACCATCGAATTCGCCGATCTCCGCGTGTCCGACTATTTGTCGCCGGTCTGCAGCATCGCGACCTTCTCCGACCTGCTGCAAGACCAGCGTGCCTGCGAAAGGCTTCGACAGCTGCTGCGGCCGTTCGACCTGCTGCGTATACCCAAGCTGCTCGATGCGAGGATGCCGATCGAGAATCTGCTCGGCGCGCCCCACCGCAGCCTGATGGATACCAACGCTTACGCGACGGTCCTGGTCGCGCCGTTCGAGCAATGGCAGATCAATGCAATGGGAAAGTCGTATCAGAAGGAGCTGGCAAAGAAACGGCGCCAGATCCACAAGAAGGGCACACTCACCTTCTCATGCTGCGACGACAGCGCTTCCATCGGCGAAGCCATGGAGACGATGAGAAAGTTTCGCGGACCGCGGTTTCACGAACAGGGTGATGGCGACCTGTTGCAGCGACCGGAGTATTTCGATTTCTACTCGAGCGTGGCGCTTCGCGGCATGGGCTCCTTTGCCCGGCTCTACGCCATGAAGATGGACGGCAGCGTCATCGCCACCGCGCTTGGGCTGGTCCACCGCGGCAGCATCCTCGTCGTCATGACGGCGTTCGACATCGAGGGATACAAGAGCCAATCGATCGGCGCGCTGACGTTCGAGGGCGTCGCCAGGGATTGCGTCGAGCGCGGCGACCGCGTGCTCGATTTCACCATCGGTGACGAGCCCTACAAGATGCAGTTCGGCGGTCAGCCGACGCCGATGTCGGCCGTGACGCAGGCCGGCAGTGCGGCCGGCTCGCTCGCGCTGTTTGCCTTGAAGCAGGCACCCTGGATCAAGCAGGCCGCCAAGCGTGTGACTGACCTCAGGCCGGTCCGCACCTCGACCGGCACGCGCTAAAGCGCGATGAGATCGGCTCGGATCATCATCGCGCTGCAGCACATTGTGAACATGATCTCGGCGCGACGACTCGCCTAGCGGAGCGCGCTGCGGACGCGCATCACCCATCCCGGATGAATCCGGTCCACCCGGTGGGTGATCATGCGGCGCAGGAAGTGCAGCTTCCGCCGCAAGTTCCAGCGCACACCGGTGTTCAACGTCAAGGCCTGGCGGAAGTTCGCCAGGTGCAGCGAGTGCTGATCGGCGGCGAGCTTGTCCCGATCGGAATAGAACTGCGCAATCTTGTCCACGCCCATGCCTGCGGTCTCCAGCCAGCGCGGCACATAGTCCGTGCAAAGACGTTCGACATCCACCAGCAGTCGGCCCACGCCGGTTCCGGCTGCGGGACAATTGGTCTGAAACGCATCGCCGATCAACACGACGCCCGGCTGCAGATGGCCCTCGGTCACAGTCAGATCCATGACCCAGTTCTGCACCTGGCCGACCACCTCGAAATCACCGAGATAGGGCTGCAATCCCGGCATCAGGCGAAGCAGCGTTCGCTTGGTGTCGCGGCGCAGCTCGCGCATGATCGGATCGGTCGGATCGCGGAACATGAACAGGTTCGCCCGCATGCCGCCCGACATCGGAAACAGGCTGAGATAGTCGACACCGTCAGCCGCCTCCTCGCCGTAGCAGGTCAGCGCATCGAAATCGAACGGCGCGTTGTCCGGCCGTGCGATCGTGAAGCCGAACGAGACCGAGTGGCGCGCAGCAAGCATCTGCCGGCGCATTCCGAGACTGTGGCCGAGCATGTTCGTCATGCCGGTCGCCAGAATGACCAGACGCGAGACGACGCGTATTCCGGAGGCCAGCGTCAACTGCTGACGTTCCTCGCTGCAGCTGACATTGGTCACCTGGTCGAGCAGGAAGCTCGACGCATCGGGCGTCAGGCCGCGTGCCATGTTGACGAGGTTGGCATAGGAAATCCCGTAGGAGCGGCCGACGCCGATATCGACCAGCTTGCCGCTCCTGATGTTGAGCACCCGGTCATAAGGCGCGGCGATGGCCTCGACGTCGTCGATGAAGCCGAGGCGGCGCAGGATATCGATCTGCCGTCCGGCGATCTTCTCGACCCGGAATTCATCCGGCGGGATCGAACGCTTGTCGATCAGGATAACCCGGTACCCGGCCCGGGCGAGCACAGCCCTTGCAAGCGAGCCTGCGAAACCGGCTCCGACAATTGCGACGTCCGCTTCGATGACTTCGGCCTCGCAGGCCACGATCGGCTTGGTCGCACTTTTCTCGGCAATCATGTTTGTCCGCTCCGACGGCTAGGGCGTTTTCGAGCGAAGTGGATACCGGTTCGCGTGAAGAAAACGCGTCAAAACAAGAATCTAGAGCCCCGTTCCGATTCCATCGGAACGGGAGAAGCTCTAGTTGGCCGCAGAACTGCAATTTCCTTGCCTGCGGTGCCGCCTTGCCGATCGGGCACGGCGAGTTTCAGAATCGAGGTTAATGAAAACGTCCGGACCACGATCAGCGTCTCTCGGCACATGGCTTGCACGACGGTCGGCCATGAAACCGAACCTTTGCAGGCTCCGCAGCGGGATGGCTAGGCAATTGCCAGGCCATCGAGCTGCGACAGATGGCGTTGACGCGCAAGCCCAGTCTCATGCGGCAAGGTCCGCGCCACTGGACCGGGCGCCGGAGGCAAATCCGACCTGCGCCGTTTGGAGACAGGGCAGACGGCGCCGTTCCAGAATGGAGCAACGCGACCTGGCCCCGTTCACAACTGCGTTGGGCCCGGAAGCCATTCGAAAGGAACGGAATCTTAGCAAGAGAACATTAACACTCCAGGCTTCACCGATTGCTACGGTCAACAGCCCCGACTGGATATTGAGACGTCTCTGGTGATTGCCTCCGTGTTCCAATTGTTACGGCGCGACGTCACGCGCGGCGTTGCCGGGACCATCCTGCTCAAGGTTGGCAGCGGCGGGCTCGCATTCGCGTTGTTCTCGCTGGCCGCGCGGGCGATGACGCCCGACGCGTTTGGACACTTCGCAACCCTGCTCTCCGTCGCCCAGATCGCCTCGGTCGTGGGCCTGGTCGGCCAGGAGCTGCTCCTGGTTCGGTTTCTCAATGAGTATGAGGTGCGCGGCCAGACCGCCTTCACCAAGGGTGTGCTGGTGACGAGCCTGAAGAACTCAGCGATCGGGATGCTGATTTCGATCGCCGCGATCGCCGCGGTGGCAGGCATTCGCGGCGAGTGGTGGCTCTTGATCCTGTCGGTCTCGGCGTTCACCGCGGTCAATGCAGGGCTCATGCTCGGCAGCCAGATCGCGCGATCCCTGGTCAGCATCCTGATGGGCGAAGGCAATCGGGAGTTCTTCTGGCGCGTCGCCGTCGTCCTGTTCCTGATCGCAGTGCTGTTCGGCCACCGGCAGCTTACCCCCGCCGAGCTGTTCAGCGCGATGTCGGCTGCGATGGCCCTCGGGCTCGTCGTGCAGATCGTATCGATCGTGCGGGTGCTGCCGAACCTGCGGTCGGTCACGGCGCGCTTCGAGACCTCGCGCTGGAACAAGAGCGCATTCCGGTTCTGGCTCGCCTCCATTCTCGAAGCGGCAAACCAGTATTTCGACGTCATCCTGGTCTACTGGATGCTGGATCCGGCCACCGCCGGGGTCTATTTCGCCGCCTCGCGGCTGGCCAACATCTTCGCCATGCTGTCGGCTGCGCTCTACACCTTCGGCGCGCGCCGGCTCCCCTCGCTGTACTTCAGCAAAAATCACGACGAGCTCGAACATACGCTGAAGCTGATGGCCGAGGTGACCGCGCTCTGCGTGCTCAGCGGCCTCGTCATTGTCTGGGTGGGCGCCCCCCATCTGCTTGGCCTGTTCGGACCGCACTTTGCGGCACAACAGTGGGTGTTGATCGTGCTCGCGATCGGAACGGCGTTCCAGGCGGCGGGCGGGCCCTCTGCTGCTGTTCTGCAGCTGACAGGCCATGAGCGCGATTACGTTCCCGTTGTTGCAGCCAATGTGGCGTTGCGGCTGCTGGGATTTGTCGTGCTGATCCCCTGGCTCGGCGTACTCGGCGCCGCGATCTCGGCGACGGCTTCGCTGGTCGTCGCCACCATCGCGCTCAACGTGCTGTGCCGGCGGCGGACCGGCGTCGATCCATCCATTCTGGTGCTGTCGCATCTGTGGCCGTCGAAAGGTGACGCCTACGCGGTCCGCGTTGCGGACAGCAACGACTAGAGCGTTTTTCGAGCGAAGTGGCTACCGGCTCGCGTCAGAACAAGAACCCAGAGCCGCGTTCCGATACTCTGGGAACGGAAAAGGCTCTAGCTTCAGCCGAACCGCCTTCAGCTCGCCAGGCCCAGCGCTTCGTCCTGGGGATTGCGAACGGCGGCATTGACCGCCACGCGATTGACGACCAGCACGGTCGGGACCGAACCATACCCGGATAGATCGGCCCGCGCCTTGCCGATCGCAGCCGAGTTGGCGACCCCTTCACGAACCACGAGGATCACGAGGTCGGCATGGGCAGCCAGCGCCACCGCGGCCGGCTGCAGAGCAAGCGACGACGCGTCGACGATGATCAGGCCGAAATCGGCGCGAATATCGTCCGGCGGATAGGGCGGCGCCTTGCTGCTGGCGCCCAGCAGCTCGACGACGGACGGCAGATCGGCCTTGATGATGCCCGATCCTTGCGGCGGCGCGGCCTCGGCGCGCCTGGATTCCGTCTCGATCAGGACGCTGAGCATGCCGCTTTTGACGGCGGATCGGTTCAGCGACCGTGCGACGGTGCTGCCGCCGGCACCGCCCTCAACCGACAGCAGGAGCGCCACCTTGCCGTGGTCTCCCGGCAGCTGCTCGATGTTCTCGATCAGCAGCTGAAGATGCGGACTGAGTTCGGGCTCGGCCGTCGTCGCGATTGGGGTCTGCCAGACGCTCCTGACGGCGTCCGGCGACGGTATGTTGGGAATGCGGGCCAGCACCGGCAATCCCGGCGGCAGCGCGGGTTGCGGCGCGGCGGGCGCCGGCGGTGCGGGCGCCTCGGCCCGACGAAGCGGCGGAATGGCCTTGATCGGGAGCTGCTTCAGATTCAGACCGGGAACGGCGACGATCGCGGTCGACGTCAGCAGCGAGACGATCGCGAGCGCGACGAGCAACAGCGGAAGCGGCGGCAGCGTCGAGCGCACCGGCGGCGTCGCAGGCGATGCGACCTTGGTCTGCGAGCTCTGCAGCAGCCGCTGCTCGTCGGTGGTCTTGTAGCGCGAGAGGAATTGCTCGTAGATATTCTTGTTGGCATCGGCGTCGCGCTGCAATTCCTGCAGCTTGACGAGCGCCTGACCGTCCACCAGGATCTGCTGTTCGACCGCCTTCTGCTGATCCTCGAGCGCCTTCTGCTGATCGCGCTGCGCTTCATATTCCGATTTCGCGGTGTCGATGTTCTTCTTCCGCTCGATCTCAATCTGCCGGTTGAGATCGCTGAGCTGGCTGAGAGCCATCACGAGGTCTGGATGACGGTCGCCCAGCACCCCGCGCTTCTGTGCGATCTGGTCGTTGAGCGCGGAGCGCTGGGCGCGCAGCGCACTCAGCAGGTCCTGCTTGACGGGCCCGTCGACATTGGCCTTCAGGTCGCGCTGCAGTTGCTCATAGCGGACCTTGGCCTCCTCGGTGCGGGCGCGCGCGGCGGCGACCTGCTGGGTCAGATCGGTGACGCGCAATTGCTGCGTCGTCGATTCCTTGCCGGCGTTGACGATCCGGTGCTCGAGCTTGAACTTCGCAACGGCATCTTCCGAAGACCGCAAGCGGTCGTTCAATGTCTTGAGCCGGCTCTTCAGCCAGTCGGCGGCTTCGTCGGTCGCCACGCTGCGCGTACCACGCTGGCTGGCGACGAACGCCTCAGCCACCGCATTGGCGTAATACGCCGCACGCTGCGGGTTGTTGGACGTGAACTTGATGGCGATGACATAGGTCAATCCGCGCCGGGAGATATCGAGCCGGTTGCGAAACCGGTCGAGCAGGCGCGTGGGGTCGGTCCTGCCGCCGGAGATGTCGCTGTCCTCGGCGACCTTGAGCTGCTCGATCAGCGGCCCGAGAAATCCGTCGGATTTGGCGATCTCGACATAGCTCTGCAGTGCTGCAGCGTCCTGACCGATCCCCGGCAGGACGTCCTGATCGGTGGTCACGCGCTGCTCGCGCGGGTCGACCACGACGAGCGCGGTCGCGGCATAGCGCCCCGGAATCAACATCAACAGAATGACGCCGACCGCGAAGATCACCGCGGCGAGCATCAGAATGCGTTGACCGTTCTCGCGGAAAAATGCCACCACGCCGGGAATGCTAAGCACGCCCTTGGTGGTTTCCGCTGAGGATCGGCTGGCCGGCACGCCGGCGGTTTCCCACGACGCGGTGGGTTCCGTGGCTTCGGAACGGCTCGAGCCTACGCGGTTACCGAACTTCATGAGGCTGTGACTCGAATTCAACTGACAGTACCGCTCCAACGTAAATATCTATGGTTAATCCGCGGTTACCCCCTGCTGATGCGGCCGTAACCAATTAGTTAACGAGCCGGCTGTACCCTTTGTGTGAGACAATGGCTCTCGATTGCTGGCGATGTCTGACCGCACTAAATGAGCAGTAACCTCAACACGCGCTACTCGGTGTACGAGCGCGCTTCGCGTGATAAGCACGCGCGCAAGAGCGAGGGAGCCGTCTCCACTCCTTCGACGGGTGAGGAAGCCGTGCTCCATTACAGGCCAAGCACAGAATTGCGCGAGGCATCGACCGCATCACGCAATCAATCGAACGAGAGCAAGCCGAAGCTGCGTGTCGTCCTGGTACAGACCCAGGCCGAGAACGCCGGCGCGCAGGAGATATCGCGGCTGGTCGGCGCAGGCCTCACCGCGCGCGGCTATGACGTCGCCAACCTGTTCTTCTTCCGCAAATCAGATTCGTTCGACGAGCCGCCCAACACATTCTATTGCGCGCCCAGCCGCCCGGGAAATCCGCTGGCGCTGCTGCGGATGCTGTGGACGCTCGCCGGTCATCTCAGGACCCTCAGGCCCGATGTCGTGCTGACCTTCCAGCACTTCGGCAATGTGATCGGCGGAGGCGTGTCGCGCCTCGTCAGCCGCGCTCCTGTCATCGCCAATCAGGTGTCCTCGGCGATGTCGATGAGCATGCCGGTGCGCGCCGCCGACATCATCATGGGCTCGACCGGCTTCTTCCAGTGCATCACGCTGAATTCGCGCGACATGGAGCGTGAATACGCGCGCTATCCCGCGCCCTATCGCTCGCGCATGCAGCACGTCCCGCATGGCTTCGACGACAAGTCGCACAGCCTGCCTAAGGACGTCGCGCGGCAGCAGTTCAAGCTGCCGCCGGATCGCACGCTGCTCGGCTGCGCGGCACGGCTGCATCCGCACAAGCGGCTCGATGCGGCAATTCGCCTGCTGGCCTCCGGCCAGTCCTGGCACCTTGCCCTCGCCGGACAAGGCGCGGATGAGGAACGGCTGCGAGCCCTGGCGAGCGAGCTTGATGTCACGGACCGGCTGCACTTCATCGGCGAGATTCCGCCGCGCCAGATGGCCGATTTTCTGGCGTGCCTCGACGTCTTCGTATTTCCGACGCAGGCCGAAACCTTCGGCCTCGCCGCGGTCGAAGCCGCGAGCGCCGGCATTCCCTGCGTCGTCAACGATCTTCCCGTGCTGCGCGAGGTGCTGTCCTATCAGGGACAGCCTGCCGCGGTGTTCGTTGACGCTGCGAACGAGGCCGAATTTTCGGCCGCCGTGTCGAAAGTCCTGACCGATCGTTTGTTGAGCGACCAGCTGCGGCAAAGTGCCGTGGGCCTGAAGTCGCGTTATTCGTTGGATGCCATGATAGAGGAATACGTCCGCATTCTCGGCAATGCCGTGGGAGTGGACGCGCACTAGGAAATCGGGCTGGACATGATTATCGAGTTTCGCTGCGATCGCGCGCAGGCGCGGCTCTGGATGCGTCGCGAGACGCTGCGCGTCAGCGATCAGGATATTCCCGTTCAAATCGCCTGGACTACGACGCCGGGGCCGAGGCCCGCCGGCCTCGACATGCTGTTCGAACTCGAACGCATCGTGCTGCGCAAGGGCAAGGCCGGCGATGCCGACAGGCTGAAGACGATTGCGGAACGGCCGCGCATGGGCAGCCCCGATGTGGTGGTCGACTTCACCACGGCCGAGCGGGACCCGAACTGCTCCGCCGGGCTCTATCTCCGTCCACGCTTCAACGGACAGGCCGGAGAAGCCGCCGCACTGGCCGCCATTCTCGCCGGCGACCTGCCGGTGATTGAAATCGTCAACGAGCTCGACGGCACGGTGATGGACCGCGGCCACCCCTCGGCGGAAATCGCCGCCGGCCTGAGCGGCGGGCTCGAAACGGTCATGGCGCGGACCTTGTCCATGCTGCCGCCGATCCTGTCGGGGGCTCCGCGGCTGGTCCCGCAATTGGCTGCGCCGGCGGCCGGCAGCGCGCCGCGAAATCCCGCGCCCTTTGTCGTGCGCGGCGTCGCGACCTCGATCGCGAAGGAAATCTACCGTCTCTGCTGCTACGCGCCGCATTGGCATGTCGGTTGGCGCTACGCCGAGACCGCGGATGTCTGGCGGACCGGTGACCTGTCGGGACCTGCCTGGAACGTGCTCGGCGATCCCGGCAATCACTTCTATGCCGATCCCGTCCCGTCGAAGTGGCAGGGCAGGACGGTCGTGTTCTTCGAGGACCTCGACCACCGGACCGGCAAGGGCATCATCTCCGCGATCGAATTCGACGGCAGCGGTCCGGTCGGCACGGTGCTGCCGGTGCTCGAAGAGCCGTGGCACCTGTCCTACCCGTTCCTGATCGAGAACAACGGCGAACTGTGGATGATCCCGGAAAGCACCGCGCATCGGGATGTGCCGATCTACAAATGCGTCCGCTTTCCCGACAAGTGGGAACGGCAGGGCACGCTGCTGTCCGGGCTCGAACTCGCCGACGCGACCATCACGCAGCATGACGGCCTCTACTACATGTTCGGAGCCTGGCGCGACGGCACCGGCGGATATTCCGACACGCTGGCGATCTATTACGCCGAGCAGTTGTTCGGCCCCTGGCGGCCGCATGCAAGCAATCCGATCCTGATGGATCGCGCGACGACCCGGCCGGCCGGCAATTTCGTGACCGTCAACGGCAAGCTGTGGCGGCCGGTGCAGGACTGCACCAACGGATACGGCGCGGCGCTCGGGCTTGCGGAAGTGCTCGAACTGTCACCGACGACCTACCGGCAGGCCGTGCGCCATCTGCTCAAACCCGGGCCGCTGTGGACCGGACGCAAGCTGCACACGCTCAACCGCTGCGGCCAGCTCGAGGTGATCGACGGCTCGCGGGTCCAGCCGAAGACCACCGCCTTGCTGAACAGCCTGCGGTCAAGCGACCGGCCGGCGCAGCGGGAGTGGCAAAACACGCTGGCGAAGCCGATCGCACGTCGGCTCCACTAGCACCTCGGTTGGCCCGGTTCAGTTCGGGGCGGCACTCAGCACGCCGCCGAACTGCTCCCACGAGCTTCCGGTCCAGCGTTGCAGCTGAAGCTGCGTATAGGCCATGCTGTTGTCCGGACCTGTGTTGATCGTGATGCCCGGCATCAGGGTCGGCAGCACGAGCCCCCTGATGTTGCGCGCCTGCTTGACGATGTTCTCGCGCGACAGGTCGTCGCCGCACTGCTTCAGCACCTGTTCCAGGATCTGGCCCTGCTGGGTGCCGAACAGATAATTGTTGTCGCCGATGTCGGCGCCGGGAAGATACTTCTCGAAATGGGCGCGATACCATTTCATGCCGGGATCGTCGGCCCACTTCTTGTCGTTCGGATCCTTGGTGACGGTCGCCACGACAACGCCCACCGCCTTGTCCGCTCCCGCCGGCACGATGGTCGCGGAAACAGAGCTCGACACGTAGTTGACGATGGTCAGCGGCGACCAGCCGATCTCGTTCGCCTTCTTGATCGCCTGGGCCGCGAATTTCGGCGTGCCGGCGATCAGGAACGCCTGCGCACCCGACGCCTTCAGCGTCACCACGCGGGATTCGATCGTCGGCTCGGTGACCTCATAGGGCGACGTCACCACCTTCTTGTCGAAATCGGCCTTCAGCACCTCCTTGAACGCGGCCACGAAATCGCGTCCGAGATCATCGTTCTGGTAGAGGATTGCGATCTTCGCATCGGGCGCCGTCTGCGTGATGTATTTTGCGTAGATCTTTCCTTCGGTGTTGTAGCTCGGCAGCCCCGTGGTGGTCAGCGGAAACTCGGTGAAGTTCGCAAACTTGGTCGCGCCGCTGACGACGAACAGATGCGGCACCTTCTTGGCGGTGACGTATTTGATGGTCGCGCCGATGCCGGGCGTGCCGAGCGGACTGAACAGGAACGCCACCTCGTCGCTCTCGATCAGCTTGCGGGTCTGCTCCACGGCCTTGGGCGGCGTGTAGGCATCGTCATAGGTGATGAGGTTGATCTTGCGGCCGTTGACGCCGCCGCGGTCATTGACGGAATGGACGTAGGCGATCAGGCCCCTGCCGGTGTTGCTGAGCGGCGACGCCGGGCCGCTGAACGGGAACGTCGCTCCGACCTTGATTTCCGACTCCGACACCCCCGGCGTTTCGGCGCGGACTGGAGCTGCGGCAAGCGCCGCGAGCATCGCAACGGACACGGCAAACGTCTTCAACAGCATGAAATTCCTCCTGAGCTTTTATGAATTGACCAATTCCTGCAACCGCCGCGCGGCGCTACCAGGCTTCGCCGAACGGCCTGATCTCGACGTTGAACGACCACGCGCTGCGATCCTGATGGGCGACGTGCCAGACCTCGTCGGCGATCGCTTTCGGCTTGATGAAGAAGTCGTCCGGCCGATCCGGCCAGCGCTTCCGCGTCCACTCCAGATCGATCACGGCATCGATCACGAGATAGGCGACGTGCACGCCTTGCGGCCCGAGATCGCGGGCCATCGCCTCGGCGAGAATCCGCTGCGCTGCCTTGGTCGGCGCGAACCCCGCGAAGCCGGCCTTGCCGCGCAGGGCCGAGGTGTTGCCGGTCGCGACGATGGCGCCCTTGCCCGCACCGATCATCGCCGGCGCGAACCGCCGTGCCAGGTACAACAGTCCCATCGTGTTGACCTGGAAGTTGCGATTGAGAACCTCCGGATCGATCTCGCGGAAGGTGCCGAACGCCCCGCCGACGGCGTTGTGAATGACCACGGCGGGATTGCCGAGATCGTGCTCCACCGCGGAGGCCACCGCCTCGACCTGCGCGGGATCGGACACATCGCATCGATAGGCCTTTGCGCCCGGCAGCTGCTGCTCGAGCGCGGCGAGACGCGCCTCGTTCCTGGCGAGCAGCGCGACGCGGTAGCCGCCCTCGGTGAATCTCCGGGCGAGCGCCGAACCGGTGCCCGGCCCAACGCCGGATATCAGACAGACAGGTGCGGTCATGCGATCAACCCTCCGCGTTGCGGCCTATGGCCTTCATGGTCAGGCGGCCGCCTTCGACAGCAGCTTCTCGACGTAAGGCTTGAGGTCCGGCCCGATATGCTCATGCGCGATCAGGCGGTCAAAGTGGGCAAACATCAGCGGATACTCATCCTGCACACCCGGGTGCAGGATTTTCGCCAATCTCTGCTTGCGCAGCTGCTCGGCCCGCGCGTGTTCGTTCATGAACAATGCGAGTTCGGCGGCAAAGCAGATGTCGGCAATCGAGATGCCGTCCCCGACCAGCACCTCCCGCCGTGGCGACAGCGCCTGCTCGATCCCGGACGCAAAGATCGCGAACGCATCCTTGGCCCGCGCATGAATGGCCGCATCGACGGTGCCGCCCGACAGCGCCAGCAGATAGATTTGCGAGTCCCGCGCAAACACCAGGCTGACGTCGAGAAAGCTGTCGATCCTGGACGCCTCATAGGCGTCGCGTCCATAGAGCGGGAACGCTGCCTCGCCGAGCCGCGCCACCGCGCGCATGATGCTGTTCGATTCGAAGATCCCGACCTTGCCGTCGGCGCCGAACGCCGCCGGCACATTGCCGAACGGCTGTGCCGCCATGAACGCGTCGGTCTTGAAGAGCTGCGCGCCGGTCAGTCCGACCCGCCCGGTCCGTGCCAGCGACGACAGCGAGGCGCGCTCATGCTCCGCCAGCGGACGGGCATCATAGTCCCACAACCAGTCGCGCAACTCCTTGCCCGAGGCGCCCCTGACCTCGACATCGACACCGCAGAACCGCGCCGCGATGGTTGCCTTCCAGACGCGCGGGTTCGGCAGATAGGAGAAGATGCGCAAGGCGGCCATGGTGGACTGCTCCGGTGCTAATGCCTCAGGCGGCCAGCTTCAGGATCTTGACGACGTCGGCGGGTTCGCGGATCGGCTGCGGGTTGGCCCGCGTGAAGATCGACAGCATGGCGTTCCGGCCGATCAGCTCAAACCGATCTTCGCCGACGCCGACATCGGCAAGCCGGCGCGGCAGGCCGAGTTCCGCGATGAACGCCGCGAAGGCTTCGCCGGCGTCACGCCCCGGCGCGCCGAGCGCGGCGGCAATCGATTGCTGTGCGGCTTCCGTCGCCGGGCGGTTATAGCGGAGCACGCTCGGCATCATCACCGCCGTGCAGAAATAATGCGGCACATCGCAGGTGCCGCCGAGCACGTGGCCGATAGCGTGACTGGCGCCCATCGGCACCCGCGACTGCAATCCGAACGCCGACAGCCAGGAGCCGAGCTGGCAGCTCAGCCGCGCCGCCGCGTCGTCGGGGTGGGCCTTGGTGCGCAGCAGGCCGTCATGCAGATAGCGCAGTCCCTGCTGGCACACCGCATCGACCAGCACATTGGGGCGGCTGGAGCAGATCGCCTCGATGCCGTGATCCATCGCCCGCGTGCCGGAACCGAGCCAGAGCTTCTCGGGCGTATATTTCGTGATCGCGGGATCGAGGATGATGCTGCGCGGCATCATCATCGGATGGTTGAAGATCTGCTTCAGCTTGCGGCCGGTATCGGTGACCAGCGCGCCGGAATTGTATTCGCCGCCGGACAGCGTGCTGGGGATCGCGATCATCCGGACCTTCGGCGACCGGAATGGCCCGAAGCGGCGGTCCGGCGTGGTCTCGAAGCCGTCGAGGCCATCCGGCTTGAAGATCGCGTGCTCGATGCACATCAGCACGATCTTCGCCGCATCGACCACCGAGCCGCCGCCGATCGCGACCACGAGGTCCGCCTTGGCCTCGCTGGCCTGCCGCGCGATCTGCGTCACGACATCCCTCGTCGTGTGCTGCGGCACGCCGTCGAAGGTCGCGGCATGGCGGTCGCCGAGGGCTTGGCGGATTTTCTCGATCTCGTCGGTCGTGGTGTTCAACGTCCGGCTGGCGATCAGATAGACGCGCTTCGCGCCCAGCCGCTCGGCCTCCTCGCGCAGCGCTTCGGCTGCCGGCTTGCCGTAGATCACGGTTTCCATGGTCGGGTATTGATGGCTGCCGGTGACGCGCATGCTTTCACTCCCTCGATGTGTCCGTGAGTTCCGCTGTCGGTCAGGCCGACAGCTTGGTGAAATCAGGCTGCCGCCGTTCCGCGAAGGCGGCGAAGGCCTCGCGCGCCTCGGGCGTCGTCAGCCGCTCCTTGAACAGCACGCCTTCCTCGGCGATCTGCGCCGCGATCTTCTGCTGCTCGCGCATCAGCTTCTTGGTCATGCTGAGCGACCCTGCCGGCCGCCTGGTCAGCGCGACCGCCGCGTCATGCGCCCTCTTGCGCAGATCGGCCTGCGGCACCACGGCATTGGCGAGGCCGGATGCCAGCGCGCCCTGCGCGTCCATCGGTTCGCCGAGCGCAAACATCGCATAGGCGCGCGCATGCCCGATCCTTAAGGGAAGCAGCCAGCTCGACGCCGCCTCCGGCACCAGCGCGAGGTTGACGAAGGGCGTGATCAGCCGCGCGTTCTCGGCGAGATAGACGAGGTCGCAATGCAGCAGCATGGTGGTGCCGACACCGACCGCATTGCCCTGCACCGCCGCGACCAGCGGCTTGCCGACCTTGCTGATGGTCTCGATGAAGCGATGCGCGGGGCTATCGACCGCGCTCTCGCCGCGTGCCTGGCTCGCGAAGTCAGCGAGGTCGTTGCCCGCGGTGAAGCTGTCGCCGTCGCCCTGGAACAGGATGACGCGGACGGCTGGATCCGCCTCGGCCTGCTTCAGCGCGTGCGACATGGCGTCATACATGGCGCCGGTCAGCGCGTTCTTCTTCTCGGGCCGCTGCAAGGTCAGCGTCATGACGCCGGCGGCGATCTCAACCTTGACATGCTCGGTCATGGCACTCTCCCGTCAGGCGACCGCGCGGGCCGGCGTGGTTTCGAATTTGCCGTCGAGGAAGCCGGTCAACCGCTGCCGGATGATCGCTTCGGCCTCAGCCATGATGCGGTCGATCAGCTCCTTGACGGTCGGGATGTCATTGATCAGGCCGACCACCATGCCGCAGCTCCAGGCGCCGGCATCCATCTCGCCGTCGATCATCACCTTCGGATAGACGCCGGCGACCTGCTCGTGGATATCCTCGATCTTCAGCCTGGCGCCCTTCTCGCGCTCGATCTCGAGCAGCTCATCGACGCCCTTGTTCTTCAGCACCCGCTCGGTGTTGCGCAGCGCGCGCATGACGAGGCGCGTATCGAGCTCGTCGGAGTCGAGCAGCGCCTGCTTCACGTTGGGATGCACCGGTGCTTCCTTGGTCGCGATGAAGCGCGTGCCCATGTTCATGCCGGCAGCGCCCATCGACAGCGCGGCGACAAGGCTGCGCGCGTCCGCCATGCCGCCCGAGGCGACGAACGGGATCTTCAATTCGTCCGCTGCACGCGGCAGCAGGATCATGTTCGGGATGTCATCCTCGCCGGGATGGCCGCCGCACTCGAAACCGTCGACGCTGACGGCGTCGCAGCCGATCTTCTCGGCCTTCAGCGAATGCCGCACCGAGGTGCATTTGTGGATCACCTTGATGCCGGCCGCCTTCAAGGCCGGCATGTACTGCTCCGGGCTGCGGCCGGCGGTCTCCACCGCCTTGACGCCGCCCTCGCGGATCGCTGCGATGTATTCCGGATAGGGCGGCGCGGTGAAGCTCGGCAGGAAGGTCAGGTTCACGCCGATCGGCTTGTCGGTCATGTCGCGGCAGCGCGCGATCTCCTTGGCCAGCAGCTCCGGCGTCCTCTGGGTCAGGCCGGTGATGATTCCAAGGCCCCCGGCGTTGGACACCGCCGCAGCCATCTCGGCGAAGCCGACATAGTGCATGCCGCCCTGGATGATCGGATGCTGGATGCCGAACAGTTCAGTGATTGCTGTCTTCACAAGTCTCTCCCGCGTTTCCGCTCAGTGGACGATTTCAAACAGGCCCGCCGCGCCCATGCCGCCGCCGATGCACATGGTCACCACGCCGTATTTCGCCTTGCGCCGCCGGCCCTCGATCAAGAGGTGGCCGGTGAGCCGCGCCCCGGTCATGCCGTAGGGATGGCCGATCGCGATCGAGCCGCCATTGACGTTCAGCTTGTCCGGATCGATGCCGAGCTTGTCGCGGCAATAGATCACCTGCACCGCATAGGCCTCGTTTAGCTCCCACAGATCGATGTCGTCGATCTTCAAATTGTGCCGCTTGAGGAGCCGCGGGATCGCGGCAACCGGGCCGACGCCCATCTCGTCCGGCTCGACGCCGGCGGCGACGAAGCCGCGGAAGATGCCGAGCGGTTTCAGGCCCTTCTGCGCGGCAACCTTGTCGCTCATGATCACGCAAGCCGAGGCGCCGTCCGAGA
Organism: Bradyrhizobium sp. UFLA01-814; assembly: GCF_046718885.1. Taxonomy (NCBI): domain Bacteria; kingdom Pseudomonadati; phylum Pseudomonadota; class Alphaproteobacteria; order Hyphomicrobiales; family Nitrobacteraceae; genus Bradyrhizobium; species Bradyrhizobium sp. UFLA01-814. The sequence continues at coordinate 35,423 of NZ_JAQOSR010000055.1, forward strand.
GCTGGCTGGCGTTGCCGGCGCTGATGGTCTTGCCCTCGAACACCGGCTTGATCTTGGCGAGCCCGTCCGCCGTGGTATCCGGCCTCGGGCCCTCATCCTTCGCCAGCGTCACCTGCTGGTAGCTGACTTCCCTGGTGTCCTTGTTGACCACGGCCATTTTGGTCGTGATCGGCACGATCTCGTCGTTGAAGCGGCCGCCCTGCAGCGCGGCGCCGACGCGGCGCTGGCATTCAAGGCTGTATTCGTCCTGCTTGTCGCGGCCGATCCCGTAGCGCTCGGCGACGACCTCGGCGGTCTCCAGCATCGACATGTACATCTCGGGCTTCATCGCCATCAGCTCGTCGTCGACGGCGTGGAACCTGTTCATGTGCTCGTTCTGCACCAGGCTGATCGACTCGATGCCGCCGCCGATCGCGATCTCGACGCCGTCGAGCATGACAGAGCGGGCGGCGACCGCGATCGCCTGCAGGCCGGAGGCGCATTGCCGGTCGATGGTGGTGCCGGCGACTGTCACCGGCAGCCCGGCGCGGATGGCACCCCTGCGCGCGACGTTCATCACCATGGTGCCCTGCTGCATCGCGCAGCCCATCACCACGTCCTCGACCTCGCCGGGCGCGATGCCGGCGCGTTTCACGGCTTGGGCCATCACATGACCGGCCAGGGTCGGGCCATCGGTGTTGTTCAGCGCGCCGCGATAGGCCTTGCCGACGCCGGTGCGCGCGGTGGAAACAATGACTGCATCCTGTGACATGCTTGCCTCTCTGGCTTAGGCGACCGCGTCGAGCTGCGCATAGCGCAGCACGTGATAGGCGGGATCGCCGAACTGGATGTTGATGGAGGAAATCCGCTTGAAGTAGTGGCCGACATTGAGCTCGTCAGTCATGCCCATGCCGCCGTGCAGCTGCACCGCCTGATCGGCGACGAACTTGCCGGCATAGCCGATCTTCGACTTGGCACCCGAGGCGAGCCGAGACACGCCGGCCTCATCGTCATTGAGACTGAGGCTGAGATGCTGCATCAGCGACAACGCCTCCTGATGCGCGATGAACATGTCGACCATCCGGTGCTGCAGCACTTGGAAGCTGCCGATCGTGACGCCGAACTGCTTTCGCATCTTGGAATAGTCCAGGGTCGCAGCGTTCAGTTCGCCGATCGCGCCGACCGCCTCGGCGCAGAGCGCGCCGATGGCGCGGTTGCGGCAGGCTTCCAGCGCGGCGACGCCCTCGCCTTCGTTGCCCAGCAATTCCGCCCGCACGCCGCGCAGGCTGATCTCGGCCGCCCTGCGGCCATCGATCGTCTTGAAGCTTTGCAGGTCGAGATTGGCCGCCCGGCGATCGACCACGAACAGGCTGACGCCGCCGCGATCGTGGCGATGGCCCGAGGTGCGCGCGGAGACGATGAGATAATCCGCCCACGGCGCGGCGATCACCGCCGTCTTCTCGCCAGTGAGCACGTAATCGTTGCCGTCGCGGCGCGCCGTGGTGGTGACGGTGGCGAGATCGAAGCGCGAGCCCTTCTCGGTCCAGCCCAGCGCCCAAAGTTTCGTGCCAGCGATGATGTCAGCGATGAACGCCTGCCTCTGCGCGTCGGAACCCGCCTGTTCGATCAAGCCACCCGCAACGACGACCGTCTCGACGAAGGGCTCCACGACAAGATGGCGGCCGAACTCCTGCATGATGATCATGGTCGACAACGGCCCGCCGCCGAGCCCTCCGACCGCTTCCGAGAACGGCGCGGCGAGCAGGCCGAGCTCGGCGAATTCAGCCCATTGCTTGCGGCCAAAACCCTCCTCGCTCGCGACGATCTTGCGGCGGGCGTCGAAATCATACTGGTCGCGCAGCAGCCGCTGGACGCTGGACCGCAACAATTCCTGCTCTTCCGTGAACTGGATATCCATCCGATCCTCGTTGCTTGTGGCTAGAGTCCAAGCACCGCCTTGGCGATGATGTTGCGCTGGATCTCGTTAGACCCGCCGTAGATCGAGAGCTTGCGCGAGTTCAGATATTTCTCAGACGCCGTGTGGCCGTAGTCGGGGCCCGGCATGAAGTGGTTGGCGCTGACCGGATGCTCGCGGATCGCAAGCCCGTAATTGCCGATCGCCCGATGGGTCAGCTCGGTGATGTCCTGGAAGATCTCGGTGCCGCGGATCTTGAACAGCGAGGCCGCCGGTCCCGGGTCGATGCCGCGCGCCATCTGGGCGACGACGCGAAGCTCGGTCGCCTCCAGCGCCAGCACGTCGAGCTCGACGCGGGCGATGTCCCTGATGAACTCCAGATGCGCCGGATCGTCTTCCGGGATCTCGGCCTTCACGATCTTCTTCAGCCGCTCGATATAGCGCGTCGAACGGCCGATGCCGGCCATGCTCGTGCGCTCATTGCCGAGCAGGAATTTGGCGTAGGTCCAGCCTTTGTTCTCTTCGCCGATCAGGTTCTCGGCGGGGACGCGGACGTTCTCCAGGAAGACGTCGTTGACCTCGTGCGAGCCGTCAATGGTGATGATCGGGCGCACCGTGACGCCCGGCGACTTCATGTCGATCAGCAGGAACGAGATGCCGGATTGCGGCTTGGCCGTGGGATCGGTACGAACCAGGCAGAAGATCCAGTCGGCGTGCTGCGCCAGCGTGGTCCAGGTCTTGTGGCCGTTGACGATGTAATGGTCGCCGTCACGCACCGCCTTGGTGCGCACAGTGGCGAGGTCGGAGCCGGAGCCCGGCTCCGAATAGCCCTGGCACCACCAGTCCTCGCCGGACAGGATTCGCGGCAGGAATTTCCTTTTCTGCGCGTCGTTGCCGAAGGTGTAGATGACCGGGCCGACCATGGTGACGCTGAATGCCAGCGGCGGCATGGTGCCGGCGCGCGTCGTCTCCTGCTCGAAGATGAAGCGGCGGGTGATCGACCAGCCGGGCCCGCCATATTCCCTGGGCCAGAGCGGCGCGATCCAGCCCTTGTCGTGCAGGATGCGATGCCACAGCAGCATCTGCTCCTTGGAGAGATCGGTCTCCGGATTGGCGACGCGCATCTCCGCTGGATAATTGTCCTTGATGAAGGCGCGAACCTCGTCGCGGAACGCCGCATCTTCAGGGGATAGCGCGAGCTCCATCTGCAGTGCTCCCTACCACTTCTCGCCGAAGGGCCGGATTTCCAGTTCAAAGGTCCAGGCGCTCTTCGGCTGCTGATAGAGCTGCCAGTAGGCACCCGCGACCGATGCCGGCGGCATCAAGAGATCGGGATTGTCGAGCGCGTTCGGGCCGAGCGCCTCGATGCGGCGCTGCCGGACCCATTCGGTATCGACGCCGGAATCGATGATCAGATGCGCGACATGGATGTTCTTCGGCCCCAGCTCGCGGGCCATCGCCTGCGCCACGGCGCGCAAACCGAACTTGGCGCTGGCAAAGGCGGCATAGCCGCTGCCGCCGCGGAGTGACGCGGTGGCGCCGGTGAAGAAGATGTTGCCCTCGCCACGCGCCGTCATCAGCCGCGCCGCCTCGCGTCCAGCCAGGAAGCCGGAGTAGCAAGCCATCTCCCAGACCTTGCGGAACACGCGCTCGGTGGTCTCGAGGATCGGGAAATTGACATTGGCGCCGATGTTGAAGATGCAGACCTCGAGCGGCGCATGCTTGTCGGCGTCATTGAGGAAGGCCGTGATCTCCTCCTCGTTGCGCGCATCGAGCGAGCGCGCGTGGATCTCGCCGCCGGCGGCCTCGATCTCCTTGACCAGCGGCGCCAGCTTGTCGCCGTTGCGGCGGCCGGCGAAGATCGTAAAGCCTTCGGAGGCGAACTTCTTGGCGATCTCGCCGCCGATGAAATCACCGGCACCAATGACGGCCACCGTCCTGTTTCGCTTCTGCATGGTGTACTCCGGTCTTGTTTGAGTGAACTGGCTCGCGGCGGCGGCTCAGCCTCAGCTGCGCAGCGACTCCGCCAGCTTGTGCTTCAGCAGCTTGCCCGTCGATGTCGCGGGCAGCGCGTCCATCAGGATAATCTCCGACGGACGCTTGTACGAGGTGAGTTGCGGGGCAATATGCGCCATCAGGTCCTGTACGGTGGCGGTCGAGCCCTTGATCAGCTGCACAAAGGCGACCACCTCCTCATTGCCCTCGACCGGCCGGCCGACCACGGCGCACTGCACCACGGCGTCGTGCGTGCTCAGCACCGCCTCGATCTCGGCCGGATAGACGTTGAACCCGGAGCGGATGATCATCTCCTTGGTTCGCCCGACAATGTAGAGCGCATCATTCTCGAAGCGGGCCAGATCCCCGGTGTTGAACCAGCCGTCGGGATCGATCGCCTTGGCGGTCAGGTCGGGCGCGCGGTAATAGCCGCGCATCACGTTGGGGCCGCGAACATGCAGCTCGCCGACTTCGCCTGCCGCAACCGGCTTGAGGTCGCGGCCGACCAGCTTGGCCTCGAGGCCGGGCATGACGGTGCCGACCGCATGGTCGGCCCGCGGATTGTCGGGCCGGACGCCGGAGATACCCGGCGAGCATTCGGTGATGCCATAGCCGTTGAGCAGCGGCAGCCCGAGCTCCTGCTCAACCCGCGATTTGAGATCGAGGTCGAGCGGCGCGCCGGCCACCGAGATCACCCGCAACCGGCCGCGATCGAGCTTCGGCAGGCCGGCATTGCGCCGGTATTCGAGCAGACGCTGATAGGTCGCGGGCACGCCGTTCAGGATCGTGATGCCCTCTTCAGTCATCGCCTTGACCAGCGCGGCCGGATCGTATTTCGCCACCAGACGCACGGTGGCACCGATCATCAAGGTCATGGTCAGCAACGAGATGCCGACGATATGCGAGATCGGCAGCACGCAATATTGCACGTCATCGGCCGCCATCTTCCGGAAGCTTGCCGTCGCCCGGGCGCTGAACAACAGATTGCGATGGGTCAGCATCACGCCCTTCGGCGTGCCCGTGGTACCGGAGGTGTAGATGAGAACCGCCACCTGGTTTGCGCCGTCGGCCTCGACCGGCTCCGCCACCGTTGCCAGGTTCAGGCCGGTGACGGCGATGCCGCGGAGCGGGCCGACATCCTGCACGGCAGCCTCGTAGCGTGCGGCATGCGTGGCCGCCTCCTGCGAGACCTCGGCGGTCAACAGCACGCGGCGGGCGCCGCTGTGATCCCTGATCTGGTCGAGCTCACGCGGCGACAGCCGCGGATTGACCACGATGGACCAGACATCGAGCCGGCTCGCCGCCAGCAGCAGGCAGGCGAGCGGAATCGAGTTCTCGCTCACGATCATCATGCGGTCGCCGGCGCGGATGCCGAGTGCCCGCAGCGCCTCGGCGACGCGACCGACCGTTCGGTCGAGCTCGCGATAGGTCAGCCGCATCTTGTCGTCGATCAGCGCCGGATGATCCGGCGTCGCCCCGACGTGGTGATCGATCACCTCGTGGATGCGGTTCGGCAAGCCTTCCACACTTCCTTCAAACTGGGTCGACGCCTGCACTGAAACCTCCCTGTGACAGCCCTTTGGGCCTGATTTGTTGTCTTGAGGAATTTTCCCGCTCAGGCGGTCTTGCGCCGCCCCGCGGCCAGCTGCGCGACAATCTCGTCCTCGACCTCGCGCAGCTTGTCCTTGCCGAAGAAGATCTCGTCGCCGACAAAGAAGGTCGGCGAGCCGAACGAGCCGCGCGCCACCGCGTTGCTGGTGTTGTCGATCAGCTTCTTCTTCACCTCGTCCTGCTGGGCGCGGGCGATGATGCGATCGATATCGAGGCCGGAAGACAGGAACGCTTCGCGAAACACCTGCGGATCGTCCATCTTCTTGGGCTCGGACCACATGTGGTGATAGGCGGCGCGAAAGTACGGCTCGAACTGCCCTTCGAAATCGGCAGCGACGACGCCGCGCATCAGCATCAGCGTGTTGACCGGGAAGAACGGGTTCGTCTTGAATGTCGTGATGTTGTAGCGGCGCAGGAAGCGCTCGGTCTCGAGCGCGTTATATTCCGGCTTGTTCTTGATGCCGCGCAGCGACTCGCCGGGCGACATGTTGCCGGTCGCCTTGTAGACGCCGCCGAGCAGCACCGGGATGTAATCGAATTTCACGCCGGTGCGCTTCTCGATGTCGGGCAGCGCCAGTTCCGCCAGATAGGCATTCGGACTTCCAAAATCGAAATGGAATTCGACCTTGAGCGGAGCAGCCATGGAACGCCCTTCCCTTCGATTGCCAGCGGCCGTCAGCCGCCGCGTTGATCGAGCCGGGACCTTAAGTTCTATTTTAGAACTGTCAATATGATATTTGTCATCCAATGACCGCGCTACGGCCCCAAGCTAGGGCATCCTATTGAAATGACGTTAGTTCTGTTTTAGAATTTTACTGAGCGATATTGTCGCCGGCCGCAGGAGATGCTGATGAAATGGGATGCCCTCGAGGAGGAGCCGTGCTCGGTGGCCCGCACGGTGGCTGTGATCGGCGACCGCTGGAGCCTGTTGGTCCTGCGCGAATGTTTCCTGCGCATCCGCAGGTTCGATGACTTCCAGGCGTCGCTCGGGATCACCCGGCATCTGCTTGCCGACCGGCTGAAGAAGCTGGTGCGGTTCGGCGTGCTGCGCAAGATTCCCTATCAGGAGGCGCCGAAGCGTTACGAATACATCCTGACGCAGAAGGGGCTCGACCTCTATCCGATCATCATGTCGATCGTGCACTGGGGCAACGTCCACATGGTCGATTCGCGCGGCCGGCCGATGCTGCACGAACACAAGACCTGCAAGAAGATGTTCGATCCCGTCATGGTCTGTTCGGAATGCGGCGAGCCGCTGAGCGCGAAGGCGGTCCACGTGCATCCGGGCCCGGGTGCGCGGAAATCATCACCGGTGCACGCCAAGGCGCAGGACCGGGCCAGGCGCGCCGCTGATTAGACCTGGATACTGTTTACGAAGCCGGCTCGCCTTGCGCTGGCGGCTGCTCAGTGTGACGGCGCAGCCATCAGCGCGACATTGCCGCCAAGCAGGCAGCCGACAGGACGGCCGCCGGCGAAGCCGATGCGGACGCGGATCTCGGACAGCCGCCCCATCGTCCTGCCCTGCAGGATTCGGATCTCGTCGTCATCAGGAGCGACCAAGCCATAGTCGAGCAGGCCGAACGCCAGCGCCGCGGCCGCAATGCCGGTTGCGGCATCCTCCCGATAGCCGGATGAGCGCGGGAATTGCCGCGCCTCGAACAGGCGAGCCTTTCGGTCGATCACGGCGAATGGATAAAGCCCGGTCGATCCGATCCGGCCGCAGACCGCCTCGACGTCCTCTATCGCGGGATCGAGCGCATTCAGCGCTTCGGGGGAGCGCATCGGGATCAGGGTCTTGATCCGCGATGTGACGGCATTGCACGGTGTTGTCGCATCGATCGCTTGCGGCCCGACCGCGAGCGCCCAGAGCACGTCATCGCGTTGCCCCGTGGTGAGCGGAACGGTCTTCCCGGCCGGCTGGGTGATCTCGACGTTGGGCTCGCCGTGACGATCACGGCTGATGAAGCCGGTGACCGGACCGCTGCGCGTCGAGATCCGGATGGTGTCGCCGGGCAGCTTTCCCTGGCGCGCAAGCAGCCAGAGCGCGCCGATGGTCGCGTGGCCGCACATTTCCATTTCGTGATTCGGAACGAAGAAGCGGAACGTGGCGTCGAAGTCGTCGCTCTGCGCCGGCAGCACGAAACCGGACTCGTGACCGTGGCGGCGCGCAACATCCTGCATCTCGGCGGCGCTCATGCCGCTTGCATCCACCACGATCGGACAGGGATTGCCTCCCTGCCCATCGACCGTGAACACGCTGACCAGTTCCGCTGTCGCCATGATGTCGCTCGCCTGTCTCGCCGTCTGCTACTTGACCAGCGTCGCGCCGGTCTCCGGATGCTGCAGCCAGCCGAGCAGCGCCTCGTGGAAGCGCGCCGGGGCCTGGATCTGCGGCGAATGGCCGAGGTCGGGGAATTCGATCAGCTGCGCATGCGGAATGCGCTTCGCGGCCTCCTTGCCCAGCACCGGATAATTGCCGAGCGTCTTGCGGATCTCCGGCGGCGCGGTGTCCTTGCCGATCGCGGTGGTGTCCTTGTCGCCGACAAAGAGCAGCGTCGGCGGCTTGATCTGCTCGAATTCGTAGAACACCGGCTGGGTCGCGATCATGTCGTAGAGCCGCGCCGAGCTCGACGCCACGGCGGCGCGGCCCGGACCGCGATACATGCCGGCCAGCATCTGCACCCAGGTCTCGTAGGACGCATCCCAGGTATCGGCGTAATAGGTGGCGCGCTCATAGGCGCGGATGCTGTCCGCGGTGACGCGCGTCTCGCGCTGCATCCAGCCGTCGAGGCTGAGCCACGGCACGCCCTTGGCCTTCCAGTCTTCGAGGCCGATCGGATCGACCAGCACCAGCTGGTCGGTCGCCTCCGGATACATCAGGGTATAGCGCATCGCCAGCATGCCGCCGGTCGAATGGCCGACCATGATCGAATGCGCGATCCCGAGCGAGGCGAGCAGCGCGCGGCTGTTGCCGGCGAGCTGCTGGAAGGTGAACTGATAGCGTTCCGGCTTGCTGGATTTGCAGAAGCCGATCTGGTCGATCGCGATCACGCGATAGCCGGCGCCGCTGAGCGCCTTGATGGTGCCGTCCCAGGTCGCGGCACAGAAATTCTTGCCGTGCAGCAGCACCGCGGTCTGGCCGTTCGGCGTCGCCGGCTTGACGTCGAGATAGGCCATGTCGAGCTCCTGCCCCTGCGAGCTGAAGCGATAATGCTCGAGCGGATAGGGATAGTCGAAGCCCTGCAGTTCCGGTCCATAGGCCGGCTCGGCGGCCGATTGCGCCAACGCGTTGGACGATCCGAGCGCGACGGTCGCAGCGACGGCAAGGTGAAACAGGGTTTTCAGGTGCATCTGGACAGGTCCGAAAATCAGGGTCGATCTCGTGATGCCGTAGCCGAACGGCTGAACGCCATCCAGCACCCACTGATGATTTGTTCGTGATCGGCTGCGGTCCCCCTCTACGCCGGATCGAACGCCCGGATCGGCGGCAGATTGCCGTTGAAACGCTCGACCTCGACGCTCGTCAGCTGGCCGGTGCAGCCCTGCGCGAAGGATGACGTGCCGATGTCGCGCGTCAGCACGTTCGGATTGCCGTGCACGCAGAGCGGCGCATCCTCCTCGGGGTCCATCGGGTCGTACCAGGCGCCGGTCGGCAGCTGAACCACGCCGGGCGCGATCCCGTCGGTGACATGCACCGCGGCAAGGCAGGCGCCGCGTGCGTTGAAGATGCGGATGATGTCGCCGTCGGCGATGCCGCGCGCGGTCGCGTCGCGCGGGTTCATGCGCGCGACCTCGCGGCCGCGATGCTTGGCGTCAAGCGAGTGACCGCCGAAGTCGAGCTGGCTGTGCAAACGCGTCACCGGCTGGTTGGCGACGAGGAAGCACGGCGCGCCTGATGTCGGCGTGTCGGTCTTCTCGAGCCAGACCGGATGGCCCGGACAATCCGCATCGCCGTGACCTGCGATCTTCTGCGAGAAGATCTCGATGCGGCCGCTCGGCGTCGGCAACGGCCGCGCGACCGGGTCCTCGCGAAAACGACGCAGCGAGCCGCCGTCGTCGAGATGCTGCGGCACGACCAGGCTGCCGCGTTCCCAGAACTCCTCGAAGCTTGGCGCCTCGAGCCCGCGCGCGGCGAGCGCCTTCCGCGTTGGTTCATAGAGATGTTCCAGCCATTGCCGCGACGTGCGCCCCTCGGTGAAGGGCTCGCGGGCCCCTAACCGCTCGGCGAGATCGGCGAAGATCTCGTAGTCGTCGCGCGCAAGGCCGAACGGCTCGGCGATCCGGTGCATGGCGACCATCAAGGGATCGTTGCTGGAATAGCCGATGTCCTCGCGCTCCAGCGTCATCGTCGAAGGCAGCACGATGTCGGCGTGGCGGGCGGTGGCGGTCCAGGCGAGTTCGTGCACCACCAGCGTGTCGAGCCGCGCAAACGCCTTGCGCAGGCGGTTGAGGTCCTGGTGATGGTGGAACGGATTGCCGCCGGCCCAGTAGACGAGGCGGATATCCGGATAGGTCCGCGTCTCGCCATTGTAGCGATAGCTGGTGCCGGGATTGAGCAGCATGTCGGCGATGCGCGCCACCGGAATGAAGTCGGCGACGCCGTTGCGGCCCTGCCCGAGCGTCGGTCCGGGCACCGCGTTGACGCGCCGGCCGTAATAGCCGATCGCGCCGAGCGAATAGGCGTAGCCGCCGCCGGGCAGCCCGATCTGCCCGAGCGCCGCCGCCAGCACCATGCCCATCCACACCGGCTGCTCGCCATGCTCGGCGCGCTGCAGCGAATGCGACACGGTGATCAGCGCACGACGCCCGGCGAGCCGCCGCGCGAGCGCCTTGATCGTGCCGGCGTCGATGCCGCAGATCGCTGTGGCCCATTCGGCGCTCTTGGGCACACCGTCGCTCTCACCGGTGAGATAGCGCAAAAACACCGGCCAGCCCTCGGTGTAGCGATCGAGGAAGGCCTGATCGTGCAGGCCTTCGCTGACCAAAGTGTGGACGATGCCGAGCATCAGCGCGGTGTCGGTGCCGGGTGTGGCCGTCATCCATTCGGCGCCGGCCTCGACCGGGAGATCGTCGCGCAGCGGACTGACCAGGATGAACTGGCAGCCGCGCCGGTGCGCGGCTTCCATCGCGCCGCGCTCGACATGCTTGCTGATCGAGCCGCCGGCCACCATCGAATTCTTCAGCGCCATGCCGCCGAACGCCAGCACGATGTCGGTTTCGGCTGCGATCTGCTCCCAGGTGACGTTGCGCTTGGTGATGTCCTCGTAGCCGGTCAGAATCTGCGGCAGCAGCACTGAGGACGCGCCCGAGGAATAGGTGTTCACCGAGCGGACATAGCCGCCCATCGCGATGTTGAGGAAGCGGTGCACCTGGCTCTGCGCGTGATGGAAGCGGCCCGCGCTGGACCAGCCGTAGGAGCCGCCGAACACCGCGCCGGGGCCGATCGTGTCGCGGATCCGCGTCAGCTCGCCGCCGAGCAGGTCGAGCGCCTGCTCCCAGCTGACCGAGACGAAGTCGTCGCGGCCGCGGCGATCGTCCGGGCCGGGCCCGCGCTCGAGCCAGCCGCGGCGGATCGCGGGCTGCGCGATGCGCGCCTGGTGGCGCAGCGCGCCGGGGAAGTTGTTGATGATGCCGTTCGGATCGGGATCAGCGGCGTAAGGCCTGACTTCGAGACCCGCCTTGCCGAGCCGGGCCGAGAACACGCCCCAATGCGAGGTGTGCGGCTTGAATCCGTCGGATAGATCAAGGCCGGGATCGGGGTGGCCAATGGTCTCGCTCATCGATGCTCCTTCATCCCAGGCCGGTTCATCCCAGGCCGGCGCCGCGCCACGCCTGTCGCAACGTTCCGGCCAGTATAATGATCCAATCGGCGCACGGTACCCGCTAACACGGATCGCACCGTGCCTTGCCGGCATGACTGCGCCTGATGGCGGCGGAACTCCCCGCCGCAGGCAGGGCTGTCGCATATGCGCTCGATCCCTCCACAAACTCGTCATGCCCGGCCTTGTGCCGGGCATCCACGTCTTGGTTTCCGCGTGGAAAAGACGTGGATGGCCGGGACGAGCCCGGCCATGACGATGTGGAAATAGCAGCGCCAAGCTTTGCCCTGCCATATGCGATCGCCCTACTCGCCGCAGGCCCGCGCCGCCAAAATATCGAAAACAACCCCATGCAAAGGAGCCGGCGGCTGCCCGGCGCCCGACAAGGCCACTTGACACGTCGGGCAAATCAGCGGCACACTTCCAATATTCCGAAATCGTGCAAGCTCCCTCGCCCGCAACAGCGGGCGCGACGGATGCACTTGCGACCGAAACCCCTCCCCACAATTGACATCGCCCCGGCTGCCGCAGCGAGCGATCGCCTGCGCACGTGCCGCGCGCGTTCCAGGGAATACCCGACATGGATACTGCACCCGACATCACCGTGCCGACGATGCCCGC